>CAJKXG010000146.1 GCA_905203795.1 uncultured Oscillospiraceae bacterium
GCGGGTGATCCCCTCATTTTCCGCGATCTCCGCGAGCGACAGGTCGTTGTCATAATACAGGTCGATCATATCCCGCTGCTTGTCGGTCAGCATGTCGCCGTAAAAATCAAAAAGCAGCGCAATTTCCATATTTTTCGGCATTCGGCTGACCTCCTCACAACAAATGTAAAGTTAAAATACTTTACGCACATTATACCGTGTCCGTCCGTGTTTGTCAAGAGGAAAAGAGAAAATTTTTGATTTTTTTGCGAATCATCGGGGGAATCGCGCGGTTTGACTTGACTTCTTTGCGTCTGAACGGTATACTGAAATTAAAGAATTTTGGTCGCGGCGGGCGTTTCTGCCGTTCGATCGATATACTGGCATATAAAGGAGTAATTTATAATGGATCTGCAACACGTGGTGGCGGTTCGCGCCAATAAAAAGCTGTATCGCGACGGCGATCGGCTGGTGAAGGTTTTTGATGAGAATTTTTCCAAGGCGGATGTGCTCAACGAGGCGTTGAATCAGGCGCGTGTGGAGGAGACGGGTCTGCCGATTCCGAAGGTGCACGAGGTGTGCAAGGTGGACGGCAAATGGGCGATCGTCTCTGATTTCATCGAGGGCGAGACGCTGGACAGCCTGATGGCGGCGCATCCCGAGAAAAAGGACGAGTATCTGGAGCTGTTCGTCAAATTGCAGCTCGAGATGCACAGTCAGCGGGCGGCGCTGTTGACCAAACTGAAGGATAAGATGAACCGCAAGATCGACCAGAGCGGTCTGGATGCGACGGCGCGCTATGAACTGCACACGCGGCTGGAGAGCATGCCCAAGCACGCGAAGGTCTGCCACGGCGACTTCAACCCCAGCAACATCATTGTCACGCCCGAAGGCAAGCCGTATATCATCGACTGGTCGCACGCGACGCAGGGCAATGCCTCGGCGGACGCACCTACCTGCTGTTCAGTCTGGCGGGAGAGGATGCGCTGGCGGAGCAGTATCTGACGCTGTTCTGCCGCATGAGCGACACCGCGCGGCAGTATGTGCAGCAGTGGCTGCCCATCGTAGCGGCATCCCAGCTTGTCAAGGGTAAGCCGGAGGAACGCGCGTTCCTGATGCACTGGGCCGACGTTGTGGATTATGAGTAATTACGGCGAATCCCATCTATACAATATTGCCGATATCCGTTTTCGGATAGAGACGCCGTTTGCGTATGAAGAATCCGCCGCCTTTTTGCCTTTTGTGTGCGCGGATGCGCCTGCTGCCGCAGCAGGCGAAAGCGAAACCGCGGTACGGTTTCGCTTTCATGCTGTTGAATGCCGCCGCACACCGCCGATTGCGTCGGAGGGGGAACTGCGCATTTACGAGGAAGGCGACACGGTTTATCGGGAATTTCATTGCGGTGATCAGCCGCCGCACGCCTGCACCGTCTATCGGCGGGGACAACAGGGGTGCGAATGCCGCCTCTACCCGGGCGGCGAGCGGTATGCCGTCAGCACGCAAAACATCTTTCAGTTGATCGGCTTTGAGTGGCTGTTGTGTGCGCAGGACGCGCTGATCCTGCACGCCGCCTGCATTCGCTGCAACGGGCGCGGCATCCTGTTTACCGCCTCGTCCGGCACGGGCAAATCCACGCAGGCAGATCTGTGGGTGACACATCATGGTGCGGAACTGCTCAACGGCGACCGCGGTATTTTGCGTCGGCGGGAGGGCGTGTGGCGGGCGTACGGCTCGCCGTACGCCGGTTCGTCGCAGGTACACAAGCAGGATTCCGTGCCGATCCGCGCCATTGTGCGGCTGTATCAGGCACCGGAGAACCGTGTGAAGCGTCTGACGGGACTGGAGGCGTTTTGTGCGATCTATCCGCATATGACGGTCAATAGTTGGGATGCATGGTTTGTGGATCGCAGCATCACCATGACGGAGGACATCATCAACCGTGTGCCCGTTTACGAGCTGCATTGCCGTCCCGATCGTGAGGCGACGGAGGTGCTGGCGGCGCTGCTGGACAGCGAGGACGCCGCGAATGGGCAGAAGGGAGGAGCGTGACCGCATGACACAGGAGGTCACACAACCGGGTATTCGCAAGTTTTTGTATCAAAAAGCGGCACATTTGCGTGTGCCGATCAGCGGTACGTTCGAGCTGACACCGCGCTGCAATATGAACTGCCGCATGTGTTACATCCGCATGTCGGAGCAGGAGATGCGGGCGCGCGGACGGGAATATACGGCGGAGGACTGGATCGCGATGGGGCGCACATGCACCGAAGCGGGGATGCTGTTTTTGCTGTTGACCGGCGGCGAGCCGTTTTTGCGCCCCGATTTCCGCCAAATCTTCACCGCGCTTTCGCAGATGGGGCTGGTGCTCTCGATCAACAGCAACGGCACGCTGATCACCCGCGAAACGGTGGATTGGCTGAAAACCTGTCCGCCCTCGAAAATCAATATCACGCTGTACGGCGGCAGCAACGCCGCGTATGAGCGGCTGTGCGGGCATCCGCGCGGGTTCGATGCGATGACGGAGGCGGTGGATCGGCTGCTGGATGCGGGGATTTTTGTGAATATCAACGCCAGCTTTACCAAATACAACATCGACGAAATGGACGCGATGTATGCATGCATGGACAAACGCGGTCTGCCCATCAACGCCGCGACCTATATGTTCCCGCCGGTGCGCAGTGCGCGGGAGGGCGTGACGGACGACGAGGTGCGGTTTACGCCGGAGGAAGCGGGTATGGCGCGGTTGATGGCGGATGCGCATCGCTATGATGCGGAAGAATTCCAGCGCCGTCTGAACATGTTTTGCGCCGGCGTCCGACCCGAGCGGGAGAGCGAGGAATGCGAGGCTTTGGAGGACGAGCACATGGGTTGTGCGGCGGGCAAAAGTGCATTCTGGATCACGTGGGACGGGCGCATGACCCCCTGCGGCATGATGAACGACCCCGTGGTGCGTCCGTTTGAGACGGGATTTGCCGATGCGTGGAAGTCATTGTGCGCGCAGACCGACGCGATCATGCTGCCGCCCGCCTGCGCCAACTGTTCCAAACGCCGCGCCTGCATGGTGTGCGGCGCGTTGACCAAGGCGGAGGGAAACGGCGACAGCCGCCGCACCCCGACGTATCTCTGCGGCATGACCGATGCGTTTTTGCGCGCCTGTGAGGAACGGCGCACAAGATGAGACACATCCGACCGAACGATCCGACAAGCGTTCGGTCGATTTTATATTGGGAATATAGGGGGACGGCGTATGAAAAAGCTGCTGGCGTGTTTGTGCGGGCTGGTGTTGGCGCTGTCGGCAACCGGCTGTTCGGCACAGCCGACCAAAGAAACACGCTCATTTTTCGCCATGAACACGGCGGTTACGCTGACCGCTTACGGAGACGCGGCGGCGACCGCGTTGCAGGAGGCAGAGCAACGGTTATATGCGCTGGAGCGGCTGTGGTCGGTGACCGACGCGGACAGCGAAATTTATGCCGTCAATCATCGCGCGGGGGAGACGGCGGCACTGAGCGGTGAGACGGCGGCGATCGTGTCCTTTGCGCTGGAAATGGCGCGGGAAACCGACGGCGCGCTCGACCCGACCGTTTACCCCGTGCTGACGGCGTGGGGATTCACCACCGACGAGATGCATGTCCCCGCCGACGACGAGATCGCACGGCAGTTGGTGTATGTGGGGTATGATCGGGTGACGTTGCAGGAAACTACGCTGCATATGCCGACGGGCATGCAACTGGATCTGGGCGCTGTCGGCAAGGGATACGCCGGCGATGAGCTGACGGCGTTGTTGAAAGAGCAGGGGGTGACATCCGCCCTGCTGGATATCGGCGGCAATATTCAGGTGATCGGGCAAAAACCGGATGGCGGCGACTGGCGTTTGGGTATCAAAGATCCGATCGGCGACGGCAACCTCGGTGTGTTGACGGTGGCCGATTGCGCGGTCGTGACCTCCGGCGGTTACGAGCGGTATTTTGAAGAGGACGGCAAGCGGTACGGGCATATTCTCGATCCCGCGACAGGACGACCGGCGGAAAGCGGGTTGGCGGCAGCGGTGGTGGTCGCGCCGGAGGGCAGATTGTGCGACGCACTGTCCACGGCGATGTATGTGATGGGGGCGGAGCGGGCGCTGGATTTTTGGCGGCAATCCGCGCGGGCGTTTGATCTGCTGCTAGTGACGGACGGCGGCAAGGTGTATGTCACTGTGGG
>CAJKXG010000147.1 GCA_905203795.1 uncultured Oscillospiraceae bacterium
TCCCTGCTCGTCGATCTCGGTGACCTTGACCAGCACTTCGTCGCCGACATTGACGACATCTTCCACGCGTTCCACGCGCTTGACATCCAAACGGCTGATGTGCACCAGCCCCTCTTTGCCGGGCGCGATCTCTACAAAAGCGCCGAACGTCATCAAGCGGGTGACCCGACCCTTGTAGATCGCGCCGATTTCGGGGTCTTTGGCGATGGTTTCGATCACCATCAGCGCGCGCTTGGCGTCTTCGCCGTTGATCGCGGAAATAAAGACCGTGCCGTCCTCTTCGATATCCACCTTGCAGTTGCACTCGAGCTGAATCTTCTGAATCACCGAGCCGCCCTTGCCGATGACCTCGCGGATCTTGTCCACGTCGATCTTGGTGGTCAGCATCTTGGGCGCGTATTTGGACAGCTCCGGACGAACCTCGGGGATCGCCTTGAGCATGACTTCATCGAGAATATAGCAGCGCGCCTTGTAGGTTTTTTCCAGCGCTTCTTTGATGATGGCGGGGGTCAGACCATGCACCTTCAGATCCATCTGAATGGCGGTGATACCCTTCTTCGTGCCGCCGACTTTGAAGTCCATGTCGCCGAAGAAATCTTCCACACCCTGGATGTCCACCATCGTGATGAAGCGGTCGCCCTCGCTGACCAAGCCGCAGGAGATACCCGCAACCGGCGCTTTGATCGGCACGCCGGCGTCCATCAGCGCCAGCGTCGAGCCGCAGATCGAGCCCTGCGATGTGGAACCGTTGGAGGACAGCACCTCGCTGACCAAACGCAGCGTGTAGGGGAACTCCTCCACCGATGGCAGTACCGGCACGAGCGCGCGCTCTGCCAGCGCGCCGTGACCGATCTCACGACGACCCGGGCCGCGCGACGGCTTGGTTTCGCCGACCGAATAGGACGGGAAGTTGTAGTGATGCATATAGCGCTTTTCGAGCTGGTCGTCGATGCCGTCCAGCAACTGTGCGTCGCCGGACGAGCCCAGCGTCACGGTGGTCAGCACCTGCGTCTGACCGCGGGTGAACATGCCGGAGCCGTGTACGCGCGGCAGCAGACCCACTTCCGCGGCGAGCGGACGAATCTCATCCAGACCGCGTCCGTCCACACGCTTGCCGTCGTCCAACAGCCAACGGCGCACGATGTACTTCTGCAATTTGTACAGGCAATCGTCCAGTTTGGCTTCCTGCTCGGGATATTTTTCATCCAAAGCGGCGTGCACTTCCTCGTAGATCGGCTGCAAACGCTCGTCGCGGATGCGCTTGTCATCGGTGTCGAGGGCATAGCGCACCTTGTCGATCACCATATCCTTGACCTCTTCGTACATCTCGGGTTCGGGGTCGTTGGAGGTGAAGGCAAATTTCGGTTTGCCGATTTCGGCAGCGATGTCCTTGATGAAGGAGACGATCTGCTGGTTGGCCTCATGACCGAACATGATGCCGTCAAACATCGTTTCGTTGTCCACTTCGTTTGCGCCGGCTTCGATCATGGCGACCAGCTCCGCCGTGGATGCGACGGTCACATGCATGTCCGAACGCTTTTCCTGTTCGGCAGTGGGGTTGATCACATACTGACCGTCCACCAAGCCGACGACCACGCCGGAGATCGGGCCGTCCCACGGAATATCCGAAATGGAGATCGCGATGGATGCGCCGATCATGGCGGTGGTTTCGGGCGGGCAGTCGGGGTCGACCGACATGACCGTGCAGACGATGGACACGTCGTTGCGCATGTCCTTCGGGAACAACGGGCGGATCGGGCGGTCGATGACGCGGGAAGTCAGGATCGCCTTTTCGCTCGGGCGACCTTCACGGCGCTGGAACGAACCCGGGATCTTGCCGACAGCGTACAGCTTTTCTTCGTAATCCACGGAAAGCGGGAAGAAATCCACGCCGTCACGCGGTTTGGCAGACGCCGTCACGTTGCACAGCACCGCCGTTTCGCCGTAGCGAACGAGGCAGGAACCGCCGGACAACTGCGCCATTTTGCCGGTCTCGACCACCAGCGGACGACCCGCCAGTGTGGTTTCAAAAACCTTGTAGTTTTCAAACATGGGGATACCTCCGTTTTTTATTTTTATCGGAGAAGCACCGGCGTTTAGCAATAAAACCAACGAAAGCCGTGCTTCGGCTTTCGCTCGTTTCACTGCTAAAAGCACCCGAACCGCTCCGACAGTGCCTTAGGGACAGCATGAGGCAGGCGGGCGCGGCCCGTCTGCCTCACAATTGCCTTACTTGCGGATGCCCAATTTCTCGATAATGGCGCGATAACGCTCGATATCGACTTTCTGCAGGTAGTTGAGCAGGTTGCGGCGATGACCGACCATCTTCAACAGACCGCGGCGGGAATGGTGATCCTTCTTGTGCTCCTTCAGGTGCTCGGTCAGATCGGCGATACGCTTGGTCAGCACCGCAATCTGCACCTCGGGAGAACCGGTGTCACCCTCGTGAAGGGCATACTCCTTCATAATGGCAGTTTTCTCTTCCGGCAGCATCATAATACTGTCACCTCTTTCTGAAAATTTGGCCGTCGAACCCAGTGCGGGGAAACGGTGAATCCCCAGTAAGGGGCATACTCCGCCGCCCGGGTAAGGGGCTGTGCAATTCGCATGCGAAGTTAGTATATCACATTGTTTGCGGTTTGTAAAGCCTTTTTTTGCGCGAAAAACGGCGGTTTTTCGCATAAAATCACCGTATCATACATCTGCCCCCTTGTATTGCAAGCAGCAAAACAAGGGGGCAGGTTTTTGGAAGGCGAACAGGGGTATATTATTGTAATACCATTTGCAGCAACAAACCCACACCGTAGATGATGGGTTGGTGCAGGATGTAGATGGCAAGGGTGTGTTTGCCGCACCACGAGAAAAACGGCACATGTGAGCGGTACATCCATTGCGGGAACCGCTGCTGCTTGGCCAGCCGCCCGATAAAGCTGCCGCACAAAAAGCAGAACAGCCACGGGAATACAGGGAAATAATCCGACGCAGGAGAGGGCGCACGCCCGAAGCCCAACGGATACAGCCACACATTTTGGGTGACGGATTCCGGCAGCGCCACCGTGAACAGCCCGCGAATGCCGAATACGCCGTGTTGCAGCCCGTCGCCGTAGTTGGGGATGGGGTAGGTCAGCGTAAACAGCACGATACAAGCGACGACGCCGACCCAAAACGGGATCTTTTCCAGCAGCGGACGCAGCAGGGCAAACAGCAGGATACACACCGCCAGCATATGCAGGATGCCGAACCAGATCATCTGATCCCGCATGAACACATACATGACCAGCGATATGCCGACGGCGATCAGCGCCAGCAGCGCACCGCGTCGCCAGTTGCTGTGCGACAGGTAACAGCTAATGCCGCAGATGAAAATAAAAATACCGGCGAAGAACGGTTCGACAGGCATGAAAAACAGAAACAGTGTCCGCCCGATGGACAGATCGAGCAGCCAGCCCACTGTGTAGAACCCGTGAAACAGCACCATCAGCAGGATATCGAAGCCCCGCACCTCGTCCAGAAAATGGATGCGCGGCGAGCGGGCGACAGTCGGTTGTGACATGTCAGTTTCCTTCCTCCGCCAGTTCGGGCATCTCCTCTGCCGGCTCGGCGCTGCGACCGCGCCCGCCGCGGATGACCTTGATATCCTTCAGCGCCACCGCTACGGGCGGCGAATCGGGGGCTTTGTCCAGCCGCACCTTGAGCACGCCGGTCAGCAGATTGACCTCTTGCACGATGCCGCGTCCCTCCGGCGTGGCGACCAGTGCGCCCGTTTTCGGCGTCATGCGCAGCAGTTCCTCATAGGCATCCTGCTCGTATTTCAGGCAGCACATCAACCGCCCGCACGCGCCGGAAATTTTGGTCGGATTGAGCGACAAGCCCTGTTCCTTTGCCATTTTAATGGACACGGGCTGGAAATCCGACAAAAACTGCGCGCAGCAGAACGGACGGCCGCAGATGCCCAGTCCGCCCAGCATTTTGGCTTCGTCGCGCACGCCGATCTGGCGCAGTTCGATACGGATGTGGAACGCGGACGCCAGATCCTTGACCAGCTCGCGGAAGTCCACTCGCCCGTCGGCGGTGAAATAAAACAACAGCTTGGAATTGTCGAACGCGTATTCCG
>CAJKXG010000148.1 GCA_905203795.1 uncultured Oscillospiraceae bacterium
GAAGATTTTTCTCTGCACGGTTGCCAAGCCCTGTGAAAACTGATATACTGGATACAGTATCTCACCGCGAAAGGGGCATTTTTTGTGACACAAAAAACCACGGATCAAACCATGAGCCAATTGGCTGTCAAGCTGTTTGCCTATACACTGCTGTCGGCGGTGCTCTGCTTTTTCCTGCACATGGGCTCGTCGATGCTGTTTACCCGCGCCACCACCGAGGTGATCGGCGAACGCCTCAAGCAAAGCCGCGAGGACGGCACCACGCTGGTGACGGAACTGATCTACGAAACCGACGCGGACAATCAGCGCGTCTTGATGCAATACGTGTACCTCTATCAAGCGGACGGCTCGTGTGAACTGATCGAGCAGGGCGTGGTGGAGAATGTCCCCGACGAGAGCGAGATAACCGCCACTGCTACCACGACGACCGCCGCCGCCGCCACCGCCGCCACCACGAAAAGCACGGTGGTGTCCTCCATGCGCGAAAACATCCGCACCGAAAGCGACCCGCAGCTCGTGCGCCTCTTCAATATCGGGATTCAGATCCTGATGCTCCTGTTGTATGTGGGATTCCCCTATTCCTACATGTGGTACATGGGCGACCACGACCATAACCGCGTGCAGTTCGGGCGCATGGCGGAGGATAAACAGCGCGGTCTGTGGGCGGGCTTGCTCGCGTCTATCCCTGCCGCCGTCGCCTATCTCCTGCTGATCTTCTTCAAGTTGAGCAAGCTGTATCCGCTGTACGTACAGCGCTACCGTCTCATCAACGTGTGCTTCTGGTCGATCTTCAACAGCGTCATCCCCACCGACCTGCGGGACACCGCCGGCGTGTCGTGGACGGCGTGCGGCGTGATGCTGCTGTGTATGGCGGTGCTGCCGTTTGTCGCGTGGCTCGCGTATCGGCTGGGATATGAACAAATCGCGGTGCGCGATCTGATCGTGTACAAAACGACGGGACGTCATCTCAAACGCCGCAAACGCCGCCGCTGACGCCGGTCGGACTGCTTCCGATCGACCCCATGCCATATAAAACACCTTGAAAACCCGCTCTCTCAGCGGGTTTTCGGCATATGACGACCGGTTTTCGGATGAAATCGGATAAACCGGCATTTTTTCAAATGTTCATTGATTTGTGGATGGAAATATAGTATACTGTTTATGATTGGATGATAGCCTGCTGTGTGGGGAATCGGAGGACAAGGAGGATCACAATGGCTTCAAAAAATAAGCGTTTTGCCGATGACGGCTGGGCGGTTTGGGTCAACGGTGACGATAACAGCACGGTGTATATCAATGATTGGCTGAACCCGCAGGGGAAAAGCTATGTGGACTTTGCGGTGCGCATCCGCGGGGTGAAAGCGTCGCAGGCACTCAATGTATATGTCCCTTTTGCCGTAACCAAAGAGGAAATTTCGGATACCTCGCTGTGCTTTGAGGATGAAGGCGTCTTACGGGCGACCTTTAGCGCCGCCTGCATTATCGACTATAAAAAGAATGCGTGCACCTCGGAAATTGCCTACAATGCCCGCACCATCGACCTTGTCCATATTTCCTGCTTGGACTACGAGCTGCATCCTTTGGCGACCGGAACACTGCTCCATTTTGATCTTGCGGCATTGCAGCAATATCTGGACAATGACGAGGCGTATTTTCTGTGGCGTATGCCCCACAAGTCTTTGGATGAGATTTTCGCACCGCACATGGATGTGGGCGGTGTGCTGACAAGGCTTCGCGATTTGATCACCACGCCTGTGGTGTCGGAAAAGTACGGATATTCCGTGCGGATCAACGAAGCCAGATTGCTGCCGAGTGAGATCAACCGTGTCGGTGCTTTTCACCGTCAAAAGCTAAAGAAAGCGGTTATCACGATTTCCATCGACGAAAACTACAGCATGAATGATACCAATTGCTATCGCATTCGCCGCGTGGAAAAAGACTTGTATAAACATTTCGTTCCCGCCGGCTTCCACTGTGATGACGCGATTACCTACCAATGGAATCAAAACAGAGATACCGACATGCAGGGGCATTTCAATTTCTATTTTGACATTTCGAGAGATTTCATCAGCCGCATGAGCATGTTCCTCTATATGATCCTGCTGATGATTGTCGGTATCGCAGGCGGTTTTCTTTGGGATTTCATGAAAGTCATATTCGGAATCCATTGGTGAACGGAGGGATGGACTTGCGGCTTGTCATTCCGATTTTGCTGAATACGCTGCTTGTCGCGGCGGTGTATTTGCTGGAGAAACACACCTCGCTCAAAAACCTGCCCTACATGGCCAAACAGGTCATCATCGGTGTTCTGTTCGGCGGTGTGGCGGCGTTTGCCTCAAGCTGCGGCGTGGAAATGCTGGGCACGGTGGTCAATGTGCGCGATGCCGCGCCCCTTTCCGCCGGACTGATCTTCGGCGCGCCCGCGGGCATGATCTCGGGTCTGATCGGCGGCGCCTATCGCTGGTTTTCGGTGCTGTGGGGCGCGGGAACCTACACCAGACTGGCCTGCTCCCTGGCAACGGTGATCGCCGGATTGTTAGCGGCGGGCTCGCGCCGGCTGATGTTCGATAACAAAAAGCCCACTTGGGGCTACGGCATCGCCATCACGGTCGTTTGCGAAGTGGTCCACATGCTGCTGATTTTCCTGACCAATATGCAGGATACCATTACCGCCTTTGCATTTGTCAAGGCGTGCACGCTTCCGATGCTTTGCGGCAATGCCGCCGCCGTCGGGCTGGCCATCATCGCGGTTTCTGTTTTGAGCCGCGAAAAGCTGACACGAATCAAAGGAAACGAGCATATTGCGCAGACTTTCCAAAGATGGCTGCTGGTCTGCATCGTGATGGCGTATTTTATCACCAATTTGTTCACCTTTGCGTTGCAGCAAGGCATGTCGCAGGTCGAAACCAATGCGGCGATCACGCTTTCTCTCGAGGATGTGCACAAGGATATCACCGACGCTTCGGATAAAAATCTGCTGAAACTGGCAGAAGCCGTGAAAACCGACTATCAAGCCAATGCCGATCTCGACGCAATCGCCCAAAAATACGGCGTCAGCGAGGTCAATATCATCAATGAGGAGTTTATCATCACCGCGTCCTCGGTGGCGGACTATGTGGGCTACGATATGGCAAGCGGCGAACAATCCGCTGCATTCCATGTGCTGCTGGAGGGCGAGACGGCGTTCGTGCAGGAGTACCGACAGACCTCGTACGATGCAGGCTTCTTTCGGAAATACGGCGGCGTCGTTCTCGACGGGGGAGGGTTTATTCAGATCGGCTACGATTCCGAGCAATTTCACAAGGATATCGGCTCGTACATCGTGGACGCGACGAAAAACCGCCATATCGGGAAAACCGGCTTTGTGGCCATCTGCGATGAAACGTTGACCATCATTTCCGACAAGGCGGACTATAACGGTAAAAACCTCAGCGAGCTCGGCATACGGCTCGACCCGCAGACGATGAGCGAAAAAACCGTGTACGAATGCGAGGTTTTGGGCAACCCCTATTTGTTTGGCTTTGCGGCGGCGGAAGGCTTCTATATGATCGGCGCTATGCCTATGGACGAGTCCATGTTTATGCGCGACGTATCGCTCTATACCAGCACGTTTATGCAGATCCTGATTTTTGCCACACTGTTTGTGTTTATTTATTTCCTGATCAAGCGCGTAATCATCAACAATCTGCAAAAGGTGAACAACACGCTGGCGGAAATCACAGACGGCAACCTGAATGTGACGGTCAATGTCCGTTCCAACGCGGAGTTTGCGTCTCTTTCGGACGATATCAACTCGACGGTCAAAACGCTGAAACAGTATATCGCCGAAGCGGCCGCACGGATCGACAAAGAGCTGGAATATGCCAAACAGATTCAGCTTTCCGCTTTGCCGACCAACTTCCCCGTGCACGAGGATTACGGGATTTTTGCGCAGATGATCGCGGCGAAAGAGGTCGGCGGCGACTTCTATGATTTCTATAAGCTGAACGACAAGACCGTCGCGTTTCTGGTGGCGGATGTTTCGGGCAAAGGAATCCCCGCCGCCATGTTTATGATGACGGCAAAAACCATTATTAAGGATCTGGCCGAAAGCGGCATGGCGGTCAA
>CAJKXG010000149.1 GCA_905203795.1 uncultured Oscillospiraceae bacterium
CCATTTCGCCAAAGCGCTGGCCGCCGAACTGGGCCTTGCCGCCCAGAGGCTGCTGCGTTACAAGGCTGTACGGGCCGGTGGAGCGGGCGTGGATCTTATCGTCCACCAGATGGTGCAGCTTGAGGTAATACATGATGCCGACCGTGACAGGATTATCAAACATCTCGCCGGTACGGCCGTCATACAAAATCGTCTTGCCGTCGCGGCGTTTGCCCGCCTGCTCCAGCATGCTCTGGATGTCGCTTTCGTGCGCACCGTCAAATACAGGCGTCATCACCTTCAGCCCCAGCAGCTTCGCCGCATAGCCGAGGTTCACCTCCAGCACCTGTCCGATGTTCATACGCGACGGCACGCCGAGCGGGTTCAACACGATATCCAGCGGCGTACCGTCCGGCAGGAACGGCATATCCTCGCTCGCCAGCACACGGGACACGACGCCCTTGTTGCCGTGGCGACCCGCCATCTTATCGCCGACGCTGATCTTGCGCTTCTGCGCGATATAGCAGCGCACCACCATGTTCACGCCCGGGCTGAGCTCGTCGCAGTTGTCGCGGGTGAACACCTTGACATCCACCACGATACCGTTTTCGCCGTGCGGCACTTTCAGCGATGTGTCGCGCACCTCGCGCGCCTTTTCGCCGAAGATGGCGCGCAGCAGGCGCTCCTCGGCGGTCAGCTCTGTCTCGCCCTTCGGCGTGACCTTACCGACCAGAATATCGTCCGCGCGCACTTCCGCGCCGATGTGGATGATGCCGCGCTCGTCGAGGTTTTTCAGCATATCCTCGCCCACGTTGGGAATGTCGCGGGTGATCTCCTCCGGACCGAGCTTGGTGTCGCGGGATTCCACCTCGTATTCCTCCACGTGGATGGAGGTGAATACGTCGTCGCGCACCATTTTTTCGTTGATGAGGACCGCGTCCTCGTAGTTATAGCCTTCCCACGTCATGAAGCCGATCAGCGCGTTTTTGCCGAGCGCGATCTCGCCGTGATCCGTCGCCGGACCGTCTGCGAGCACCTCGCCCTTTTCCACGTGCTGCCCGTAATCCACGACCGGGCGCTGGTTGACGCACGTGCCTTGGTTGGAACGCGCGAATTTGATGAGGGTATACGTCTCCAGCTCGCCGTTGTCGTCGCGGCGGATGACCACGCGATCCGCCGACACGCTGTGCACCGTACCGGCGTTTTTCGCCAGCACGCACACGCCGGAGTCCACACCGACCTTATATTCCATACCGGTACCGACGATGGGGGCTTCCGTCTTAAGCAGCGGCACCGCCTGCTTCTGCATGTTGGAACCCATCAACGCGCGGTTCGCGTCGTCGTTCTCGAGGAACGGGATCATTGCCGTCGCGACCGAAACGACCATCTTCGGCGACACATCCATATAGTCCGCGCGCGTGCTCTCCACCTCGACAAACTGGCTGAGGTGGCGCACCAAAATGCGGTTGTTGACAAACTTATTGTTCTCATCCAGCGGCTCGTTCGCCTGTGCCACGAGGAATTCGTCCTCCATGTCGGCGGACATATACACCACTTCGTCTGTCACCGTGCCGGTCGTTTTATCCACACGGCGATAGGGCGCTTCGATGAAGCCGTACTGGTTGATGCGCGCGAAGGTGGCGAGATACGAGATCAGACCGATGTTGGGACCTTCGGGCGTCTCAATCGGGCACATGCGTCCGTAGTGGCTGTAGTGCACGTCACGCACCTCGAATCCGGCGCGGTCACGCGACAGACCGCCGGGACCGAGCGCGGACAGACGGCGCTTGTGCGTCAGTTCGGACAGCGGATTGTGCTGATCCATGAACTGGGACAGCGGCGACGAACCGAAAAATTCTTTGATGGCGGCGACCACCGGACGGATGTTGATCAGCGCCTGCGGGGTGATCACGTCCATGTCCTGCGCCTGCAACGCCATACGCTCGCGAATGACGCGCTCCATGCGGGAGAAGCCGATGCGGAACTGGTTTTGCAGCAGTTCGCCGACCGAACGGATGCGGCGGTTGCCGAGGTGATCGATGTCGTCGGTCGTGCCGATGTCATGACCGAGACAATTGAGATAGTTGATAGACGCGAGTATATCGTCCACGGTGATGTGGTTGGGGATCAGCTCCGCCAAACGGGCGCGGATGGCTTCCTGCTGCGCTTCCTCGGTGTCGTTTTGGTCGAGTATCTCACGCAGTACGGTATAGCACACGCGCTCGTTGACGCCCAACGCTGCCGCATCAAAGGAAACGAATTTGGAGATGTCCACCATGCCGTTGGAGATGATCTTGACCTCGCGCAGCTCACCGTGTTCCTCCACGTGCACATACGCGACAGTCACGCCGGCATCCTCGATCGCCATGGCGCGGTCACGGGTGATCAGCTCGCCCGCATCCGCCAGCAGTTCGCCGGTCGCAGGATCGGCGATCGGGCGGCTGAGGGTGTGACCCGCCAGACGGTTGGAGATGCCCAGCTTTTTATTATACTTATAGCGTCCCACGCGCGACAGATCATAACGGCGGGGATCAAAGAACAGGTTTTCCAGATGCTGCTGCGAGTTTTCCACCGTCAGCGGCTCGCCCGGGCGCAGCTTGCGATACACCTCAAGCAGCGCTTCTTCGGTGTTTTTGGTGGTATCCTTCTCAATGGTGGCGTGGATACGCTCGTCGTCGCCGAAGAAATCAATCAGCTCCGCGTCCGAACCAAGCCCCAGCGCCCGCACGAACACCGTGATCGGCAGCTTGCGGTTTTTATCAATGCGCACATAAAACACATCGGAGGAATCCGTCTCGTATTCCAGCCACGCACCGCGGTTGGGGATGACGGTGGAGGTGAACAGCTTTTTGCCGGTGGAATCCAGCTCCATGCCGTAGTACACGCCGGGGGAACGCACAAGCTGCGACACGATGACGCGTTCCGCGCCGTTGATGACGAACGTACCGCTCTCGGTCATCAGCGGGAAGTCGCCCATGAACACCTCGGATTCCTTAATCTCGCCGGTCTCCTTGTTGATCAGGCGAGCGCGCACGCGCAGCGGTGCGGCGTAGGTCACATCGCGCTCCTTGCACTCCTCCACGGTGTATTTGGTGGTGTCGTCCAAGCGATAGTCGATAAACTCCAGCACGAGGTTGCCGGTGTAGTCCGTAATAGAGGACATGTCGTTGAACACCTCGCGCAGTCCTTCGTTGAGGAACCACTCATACGAGTTTTTCTGGATCTCGATCAGATTGGGCATATCCAGCACTTCGTTGATCTTTGCGAAGCTCATACGGACGGTTTTCCCAAGCTGAACCGGCTTCATATTCGTCATAGGCTCGACCACTCCTAACGTATTTTTCCGCGCACTGCGTACAGGGCGCGTCTGTTCCATTCCCGGCGGACATCGCTTTCCGCGAAAAAAGCACTTGAATTTTGCGGCAAACTATGCTATACTTTTTTCAGCCAAAAGGGCGCTGTCCCCCATGATTATGCAGTATATTATCTTACAACATTGCGCCGCGCTTGTCAATCGCATTTTGCGATTTGGCATTTTTTTTTGCGATTTTTTCCCATTTTGCCAAACCAAGCCGCCGAAACGCCCCCGTGTTTTGCCAAATCCGGCAACGGTCACGGAAATTTTGCCGTACGAAACACGCGGCGACGTTGATGAATTCGACCGCGCATACCTGTCCGCGAACGGGATACACTATGTCATGACGCCGACCGACATCGCGCCCGCGCGGAGAATCTGCCCGTAACCGATCCGCCCCTCCCGAATCCAAAACATGCGCCTGTCAGAAAGGAAGACCGTGTGATGAAGCAAAATAAAAAGAAAACAGACCTCGACGCCGTTCGCGGCACCAAAACCACGCTCGGCGCCTATCAGACCCAGCCGATCTCGGACGACGTCAAGCGATTTGAAAAAACCCGTGTCGCCTGTCCCACCGACGACGATGTGGCGCGCAACCGCGAATGGGTGCAGGAAAACAAGCTATAACGCCGAACAGCGGCGATCCTTTGTGGATCGCCGCTGTTTTTATGCGTATTCAAATGCGCTTGATCGGGTGGCGGATAACGGTTTTCCATCGGGCGGGTTCCACCTTTCGGGCGTCCGAAAGATAGATTT
>CAJKXG010000150.1 GCA_905203795.1 uncultured Oscillospiraceae bacterium
TCCGTTTGAAGCAGGGGAACGCTTACTTGCAGCGGAACGTGGCGCACTTGGTCTGATCGACCACTTTCGCGCCGGCGCCCTGAATGTCAATGGCGGTCGCTTCACAGCGATGGTCGCGGTTGTAAACGCAGTTGGTTGCGTCGCATGCGACCGGCATGCTGCTGTTGGGCTGCGCATAGCCGATATCGTTGGTGGTACCTTCCGGGATGCTGGTGAAGGAATCGCAGCAGGTATCGCAACGATCTTTTGCGTCGCTTCCGCCGACATGAATGTCGGGACGGCAGCAGCAGTTGTCCTTATTGCTGGAACAGTGGATGACATTGCATTTCAGTTGCGTCATACGAAACACCTCGCTTTTGAATTTGGGATCGGTTCATAGTGTGTGCGAGGTGCGGCGGAATATGCGCACAAATTTATTAATTTAACAACAAAATTATATTTCGACCTCGATCGCCCGACCGGCGGCCAGAGAAGCGCGCGCGTCCAGCGACCGCTGGTTTTTCGAGCCGCGGAAACGCAGTATCAGCGATTTCTGCTCTTCGATAAACGGCCCGTCGATCAGCACGTCTGTCTGTTCCAGAAGCGCGCGCCACGCGGGGCGCTCATCCAGACGCGCAAACAGTTGCTCGAAGGTATAGCCGGTGAAGGTGATGACGTCTTTGCCGCGTGCGTGTACGGCTTTTGCCAGTTCCACAAGCGGAGCGGCCTGCTCAAACGGTTCGCCGCCGGAGAGGGTGACACCCTTCAGCAGCGGATCACGGTCAAAGACTTCGAGCAGATGATCGGTATCGCCGTCGTAGCCGCCCGCCGGATCATGGGAATCGGGATTTTGACAGCCCTTGCAGTGGTGCGGGCAGCCCTGTACAAACACCACCATGCGGATACCAGGACCGTCCACGATAGATTCGCGTATCACGCCCGCCAACCGAATTGCCGCCATGGCTTACTCTTCCTTTCTCGTAACAACGACCGCCTTGCGGCGGTCGTTGTTGTGTTAAGTCGTTGTTGTGTTAATCAGATTTTTTCCAGATTACCGTTGCCCGTGCCGAGTGAATGCTTCACGCGATCCTGTACTTCGGCATATTTGGCGTCATTAAAGCGATCCAGCGTACCGACCAGATAGCCGGTAATGCGGCGAATGCGCTCGAAATGCTGTTCGTGCTCTTCCTCGCGGCGACCGCAGCAGGGGCACACGTCGCCGATGATGCCGGTGTAGCCGCACACCGGATCGCGATCGACCGGATGGTTGATCGAACCGTAGCCGATACCGGCTTCTTTCATGGCGCGCACGATCGCTTCAAATGCTTCGAGGTTCTCGCACGGGTCGCCATCCAGCTCCACATAGGAGATATGACCGCCGTTGGTCAGCTCATGGTACGGCGCTTCCAACGCGATCTTGTCAAACGCGTTGATGTCGTAATACACCGGAATATGGAAGGAGTTGGTGTAATATTCGCGATCGGTCACGCCCGGGATCACGCCGTATTTCTGTTTGTCGATGCGGACAAAGCGACCGGACAAGCCTTCGGCGGGGGTGGCGATCAGCGAGAAGTTCAGGCCGTATTTCTTGGACGCGTCGTCCATGCGTTTGCGCATGTAGCCGACGATTTCCAGACCGAGGTTCTGCGCTTCGCGGCTTTCGCCGTGATGCACGCCGATCAGCGCTTTCAGGCATTCCGCCAAGCCGATAAAGCCGAGCGTCAGCGTGCCGTGCTTGAGCACCTCGCGCACTTCGTCGTCGGGACCCAGCTTGTCCGAATCGATCCAGATGCCCTGTCCCATCAGGAACGGGTAGTTGCGCACTTTTTTGCTGCACTGGATCTCGAAACGTTCCAGCAGTTGCTCGATGACCAGATCTACCTTGCGTTCCAACTCTTCAAAGAAGAATTCCACATTGCCGTGGCTGCGGATGGCGATACGCGGCAGGTTGACCGAGGTAAACGACAGATTGCCGCGCCCAAACACCACTTCACGGGTGGGATCGTAGTTGTTCGCCATGACGCGGGTGCGGCAGCCCATGTACGCGCATTCGGTGTTGGGGTCGCCCTCGCGGTAGTATTTCAAATTAAACGGTGCATCCATAAACGAGAAGTTCGGGAACAGCCGTTTGGCGCTGACGCGGCAGGCCAGCTTGAACAGATCGTAGTTCGGTTCGCCTTCGTTGTAGTTGATGCCGTCTTTGATCTTGAAGATGTGAATGGGGAAGATAGGCGTTTCGCCGTGACCCAGGCCGGCTTCGGTGGCAAGCAGTACGTTTTTGATAACCATGCGTCCTTCGGGCGTGGTGTCCAGACCGTAGTTGATCGAGCTGAACGGCACCTGCGCGCCCGCGCGGGAATGCATGGTGTTGAGGTTATGCACAAACGCTTCCATCGCCTGATAGGTGGCGCGGTCGGTCTCGTCGGCGCTTGCCTTGCGCACAAACCGCTGAATGCGTCCCGCTTCCTGTTCGCCGTAGCGCTCGGTCAATGCTGCCGCCATGTCTTCCTCATAGCCGTTGTCGCCCGCGAGAACGGGATACAGCCCGTTTTTCTCAGCCACGGCGTCCATGATCTCCTCTGCTGCAGCGCGACCGTTTTCTACCTCTTCCAGCAGTTCCAGCGCCTTGCCGAGGTTCTGACGATACAGACGGCGATAGGTCTTGATTACGCCTTTTGCCATCGCATAATCGAAGTTCGGCACACTCTGCCCGCCGTGCTGGTCGTTCTGGTTGGACTGGATGGCGATGCAGGCCAGCGCGGAATAGCTGGAAATGTCGTTCGGCTCACGCAGGAAGCCGTGACCGGAATCGAAACCGTTTTTAAACAGCTTGTCCAGATCAATCTGGCAGCAGGTGGTGGTCAGCGTGAGGAAGTCCAGATCATGGATGTGGATATCACCCTCACGATGTGCCTTGGAATGCGCCGGATTGAGCACAAACATCTCATAGAACTGCTTCGCGCTCTCCGAACCGTATTTCAGCATGGTGCCCATCGGGCTGTCGCCGTCGATATTGGCGTTTTCGCGTTTCACATCGTTGTCGCGCGCATCCTTGAAGGTGAGCTCTTCCATGGTTTTCATCAGACGCGTGTTCATTTGACGGATGCGGGAACGCTCTGCGCGATACAGGATAAATTCTTTGGCGGTGCGGGCGTGACCGTTGTCGATCAGCACGCGTTCCACCGTATCCTGCACCTGCTCGACCGTGGGGTTCTGATCCTCCGGCAGCTTTTCCAGTTCATTTACGACCAGATTTGCCAGCCCCAGCGAGGTCTGGTAATCGTGGCCGCCCAGTGCTTCCGCCGCTTTATAAATCGCACTGGCGATTTTTTCCACATCAAAGGGGACGGTGCGTCCGTCGCGTTTCACAATACTGGTGATCATGTTCTGTTCCTCCCTGTTTATATAATCATATATGCTATATCGAGTCGCACACCGGATACCACAAGATGTGGTGTTTCCGTCGGGTTGCACTACAAATTATAGACTATATATGGATGGCTGTCAAGGAAAATATTCAAAAAAATAACCAAAAAAATCTCCGTAAAATTGACATCACGGAGATTTTTTACTATGGGGGAAGTTCGATTATAAGTAAAGCCATATAGCTTTACACTATAGTTTCAGTGAACAGTTATCTGCCTTTACACTTAAAATGTATGATGCTCATCATGGTCGCAGTCCAAATCGTTTTCCAGATATTCACCGGTACGAAACCGCATCCGCAGCCGTTCCTTTTCGATCTGGTTATCCAGATCCTCTTTGAATTCACGACAATGGCGGATGTTTTTGATGACCAGTTCCGGCATGCTTTGGTCGGAAGAAGCGACCCAAATGCTGCCCAGTCCGAAAATCTTCTGAAGAAGCGAACGGCGTAAGGAGGTGTCCATGATGCGGTACAGCAAAATATCGTCTTCCGTCGTGGACAGCAGCCCCGTGCAGACAGTCAGCTTTTTAGGAAGCAGTGTGTAGTGCGTGAAGGTGAAGGGTAAACCGAAAAACAGCCAGCGACGGCGCTCCCGAATCTCAAATTCTTCCTCGGTTTCCGCCGCTTTTGTTTCGTCGCTCATATAGATCATCCTTTCGCATCTGTTGATTCTATCGGTTACCG
>CAJKXG010000151.1 GCA_905203795.1 uncultured Oscillospiraceae bacterium
CGGTTCGGGTACTGTCTCGGGCGCTGGATCTATCTCATGGACGCACTGGACGATCTGGAGGAAGATCTCGCAAGCGGCGGCTACAACCCCTATGTGCTGTCGCGCGGGCTGCGGGCAGGAGACCAAGCGGCGCTGGCGGAAACACGCACCTATGCCGGGCAGACGCTGAACGTCTGTCGGGCGGAATGCGAAACAGCATGGCATTTATTGACACGGTATCGTTTTGACGGCATCGTGCAGAATATACTCGGGCTGGGAATGCCCGCTGAGCAGGAAAGGATCGTGCACATTCATGACAGACCCGTATAAGGTGTTGGGAATCTCGCCGGATGCCACCGACGATCAAGTAAAGGCTGCGTATCGGGAGCTGGCACGCAAATATCATCCCGACAACTACGGCGACAATCCGCTTTCCGATCTTGCGAAGGAAAAAATGCAGGAGATCAACGAAGCATACGACGCCATCGTCCGTATGCGCAAACAGGGCGGTCGCGCGGGCGGCAGTTCGCGGTACGCCGATGTGCGCGGCATGATCGCGAGCGGGCGCATCGTGGATGCGGAAACGCTGCTGGACGGTGTGGCAAACGGCGCGCGCGACGCGGAGTGGTATTTTCTCAAGGGCAGCGTGTTGTATAAAAAAGGCTGGCTGGAGGACGCGTACAGTCATTTTTCCACCGCGTGCAGCATGGACCCCGCCAACGCCGAATACCGCGCGGCGTTCAATCAAATGAATTATCAGCGGCAGACCGGCACCTACCGCACGACAGGCGCGCCCCAGACCGGCGGCTGCACGGCGTGCGATATGTGTCAGGGCTTAATATGCGCCGACTGTTGCTGCGAATGCATGGGCGGCGATCTGATTCGTTGCTGTTGATCTCGGTTATGAAATGTATCCCGAACGAATAGCCGAAACGGAGGTGTGAGTATGCGGCAAAGCGGAAAAGTGGCGCTAGGCGGCGTGATGGGCGCGGTGGCGCTCATGTGCCTGCTGGGGACGGTATTCCCCTACGCGACGCTGGCTTTGCCCGCCATGGCGGGCATCGCACTCGCGCCGGTCGCCCTCGAAGCCGGCATCGGCTGGGGCTGGCTGGTATATGGCGCGGTGGCGCTGCTCAACCTGCTGATCACCCCCTCCATGGAGGCGAAGGTGATGTTCGTGGCGTTTTTCGGCTATTACCCGATCCTGCGTCTGTCGCTGAACCGTCTGCGTCCGCCGACGGCGTGGGTGGTGCGGCTCGCCGTGTTCAACGTCGCCGCCGTTGCGTCATACTGGCTGATGATCAAGGTGTTCGGCATGGAAGCGGACACGTTTGAATTGTTCGGCATCAACCTGCCGCTGGCATTTCTGGCGCTCGGCAATGTCACGTTTGTCATCTACGAACTGGCACTGGCGCAGTTGGAGGACGTGTATCGCCGCATCTGGCAGCCGCGTCTCATGCGCTTGTTCCATCGGTAACTCCAAAGGTCAATATTCCACGCCCTCACGGGCGACGACACCGACATCGTAAGGATGGCGGTGTTTTTTCATTTCGGTCAGATAATCCGCCCGCGCCGCGAGCGTTTTGGGCAGGGAATGGCAGGTGAGGATCAGCTCAAGGCGCGGCGCGTCCAACAAAGCGAGCAGCGCCGCCTCGTCCAGCAGTCCTGCCGAAACCGCGTCGGACGCCTCGTCCAGCACCAGCATGTCCAGCGTCGGCAGATCCGCCTGTATCGTGCGCATCCGCGCGGCGTAAAACGCCCGCACGCGGGCGCAGTCCGCCGCTGTCATGGCAAAGGTGAACGGCAGCGGATTGGGAGCGGGATACACCTTGACTCCCGCGGCTGCCAGCGGCGCACATTCGCCGGAACATCCGTCTTTGAGAAATTGCGCAAACCCGACGCGCCATCCGCGCCCGACAGCGCGCAGTGCCGCGCCCACTGCCGCCGATGTCTTGCCCTTGCCGTCGCCGTAATAGATGTGAACCATAAAATACTCTCCGTTGTCCTAGTTTGTAGGATGTCCGCTCACCCTGTCGTTTTATTGATCAAAATATGGGTATATCTCAAAAATGTTACGTTTTTGGTACACCGCCAAAAGAAAATGCCCGAAAGCCGTTGCTATACAAGCTTTCGGGCGGTATTCACTTTATTCCCACTCCACCGTACCCGGGGGTTTGGAGGTGATATCGTAGACGACGCGGTTAACACCGTTTACCTCGTTGACGATGCGGTTGGACACGGTTGCCAGAATGTCATAGGGAATGCGCGCCCAGTCGGCGGTCATGAAATCGTCGGTTGTGACCGCGCGGATAGCGATCACATTTTCATAGGTGCGATGATCACCCATCACACCGACGGATTTGGCACCTGTGAATACGGCAAAGAACTGCGCCAGCTCTTTTTCATAGCCGTTTTTCGCCATCTCATCCCGCAGCACGAAGTCCGCATCTTGCAGCACCCGCACTTTTTCGGCGGTGATTTCGCCGACGATGCGCACACCGAGCCCCGGGCCGGGGAACGGCTGCCGCCAGACCAATTCCTTCGGAATGCCCAGCTTTTCCCCCACTGCGCGCACCTCGTCCTTAAACAGGTCGCGCAGCGGTTCGATCACGCCCAAAAAGTCAATATCCTTGGGGATCTCGCGTTGATTGTGGTGCGTTTTGATCACCGCGCTGCCCGCGCCCTTGCCGGACGCACCTTTGCCGCTTTCGATGCGATCCGGATAAATCGTACCCTGTGCAAAAAACGCATCGCCGTGTGCGCGGCGCTTGATCTCATCCCAGAACACCTCATAAAACGCGTCGCCGATGATATGGCGCTTTTCTTCGGGATCGGTCACGCCTTTCAGCTTTGCCATAAATTGGTCGCCGCAATTCACCCGCACAAAATTCATGTCGAACAGCCGCGTAAACGTCTGCTCCACAAAATCGCCCTCGTCCTTGCGCATCAGCCCCTGATCCACAAATACACAGGTGAGCTGTTTGCCCACTGCGCGGCTGAGCAAACCCGCCGCTACGGAGCTGTCCACACCGCCGGACAAGCCGAGGATCACCTGCTTGTCGCCGATGCGATCGCGCAGCGCCGCAACGGTGTCCTCAATGAAGCTGTCCATCACCCAACTGCCGGTACAGCCGCACACTTTGTACAGGAAATTTTCCAGCATTTTGTCGCCGAATACGCTGTGCGTCACTTCGGGGTGATACTGCACCGCGTACAGTCCCCGCGCCGGATTTTGCATGGCGGCGCACGGGCAATTGTCGGTTTTCGCCACCACTTCAAAACCGGCAGGGGGTTCGCTGATATAATCGGTGTGGCTCATCCACACCACGCTGTCACGCGGTACGCCGTCAAACAACGGACTACTGCCCGTTACCGTCAGGTCGATCTTGCCGTATTCAGACACCGGCGCGGTTTCCACCCTGCCGTCGCACATCCAAGCGAGCAACTGACAGCCGTAGCAAATGCCGAGTATCGGCACGCCGATATCCAAAATCGCCGGTTCATAGTGCGGCGATTGCATATCATACACCGAATTCGGACCGCCGGTGAAAATAATGCCCTTGTAATGCCCTTCGCGGATGGTTTCAAGCGGCGTGGTGTAGGGCAGAATCTCTGCGTAAATGTGATGATCCCGTACCCGACGGGCAATCAACTGATTATATTGTCCGCCGAAATCCAGCACCAATATGCGCTCTTCTGGCATGGCGACCCCTCCTTTATTTGCGATAGATCAATTCGTCACGGCCCGGGCCGTTGGACACCATCGTGATCGGCGTGCCCAACTCGCGCTCGATAAATTCCACATACGCGCGGCAGTTGGCAGGCAGATCCTCGTACTTCGTGATGCCGCGCACGTCGCATTTCCAGCCGGGCAGCGTTTGCAGCACCGGTTTTGCCTTTTCCAGCGACGGGGTGGTGGGGAACTCGCGGGTGATCTTGCCGTCGATCTCATAGCCGACGCACACGGGAATTTCGTCGAGATACCCCAACGCATCCACCACGGTCAGCGCGACCTGTGTCGCGCCCTGCACCTGCACGCCGTAGCGCGACGCCACGCAGTCGAACCAGCCCATGCGGCGGGGACGAC
>CAJKXG010000152.1 GCA_905203795.1 uncultured Oscillospiraceae bacterium
ATATCGCGGCTCTGCACGCCGTTCGGCGCGAGGGTGATCAGCCGCACCAGATCGCGGCTGCACGCGTCGCTCATGACCGCGCCGTCCACGACGGTCGGTTCACAGCGGCAGTAAAACGTCGGTTCGGCGTCGCGCCATTCCGCCGCCAGCAGCGTCGCCGTCTCCCGCAGCGAAACAAGCGCCGCGTCACGGCTCGCTTCCTCCGCAAACGCCAGCGTCGCCGTGCTGTCCCGCGGGATGGCGTTGTCCTTGTTGCCGCCGTGCAGATCGGCAATGCCGAACGGCATCGGCAAACGGCTCAGCAGCCGCCCCATCAGTTTATTCGCATTAGCGCG
This sequence comes from uncultured Oscillospiraceae bacterium, assembly GCA_905203795.1. Classification (GTDB taxonomy): domain Bacteria; phylum Bacillota; class Clostridia; order Oscillospirales; family Acutalibacteraceae; genus CAJKXG01. The sequence goes on from CAJKXG010000152.1 coordinate 336, forward strand.
GCCCGCGTCGATATCCATGCCGGAATGACCGCCTGTCAGCCCGTCCACCGACACCGTGCAGCCGAAAGCGCCCGTCGTCGGCGTCGTCTCACACACACGGGTGAGATCGACGCGCAAACCGCCCGCGCAGCTGACGGTCGCCACCCCCTCCTCTTCGGAGTCGAGATTGATCATCGTCTTGGCAGACAGCAGCGACGCGTCCAGCCCCTTTGCGCCCACCAAGCCGACCTCTTCCTGCGTGGTAAACACGCATTCCAGCGGAGGATGCGCCAGACTGTCGTCGGCCAGAATCGCCAGCATCATGGCGACGGCAATGCCGTTGTCCGCGCCGAGCGTCGTGCCGTCCGCCGTGAGAAAATCGCCGTCTCTGACCAAGGTGATCCCCTCGCGATCAAAATCGTGCGCGACCGAGCTGCGCTTTTCGCACACCATGTCCTGATGCCCTTGCAGCATCACAGCGGGGTGCTGTTCACACCCCGCACTCGCCGGCTTTTTGATCACCACATTATACAAGCAGTCGCGGTGATACGCCAGCCCGTGCTCCTTGGCAAAACGGCAGAGATACGCGCTGATCTGTTCCTCCTTGCCGGAGGCGCGGGGGATCGCGCTGATCTCCTCAAAATAGCGGTATACCGCGTGGATATCAGGCATGTGCTTTCGTCTTCCTTTCCTCTAAAGTACTCGCCGGCAAGGTGCGTTTCAGCTTTTGCGTCTCGTAAATATACAACGGCAGCAGCAGGCAATCCGCCAAAATCCACGCGATCGGATTGGCGAAGCACACCGCATCAAACCCGAACCCACAAACAAAAAGGCTACGCCGGAGCGTCCGATCAGTTCCAGCAGCCCGCCGAACATCGCCATATTGGAAAAGCCCATGCCTTGCAGGGCATTGCGATACACATAAATCAGGATAAGCGGAATATAAAACAGCGCCGCCACGGTCAGATGCTGGTGAATACGTGCCAGCACCTCCACCTCATCCGGCTTGATAAACATCAGCGCGATGGTGGGGCTGAGGAAATAGTAGATCGCCAAGCAAACCACGCTGTACGCCCCCAGCAGCAACGCGCACTGCCGCACGCCCTGCCGCACACGATCCAGCCGTTTCGCGCCGATATTCTGTCCGCAATAGGTCGCCATGGCGATGCCGATTGCATCCATCGGCGCGCAGAATATGGACGAGATCTTCGACGACGCGGAGATCGACGCCACCACCGACGAGCCAAGCCCGTTGACGGCGGTTTGCAGGATGATCGCGCCGATGGCGGTGATGGAGATTTGCAGTCCCATCGGCAGACCCGACGACAGCTCCCGCCGCCAATGCGGCATCGACACGCGCCACTCCTCCCGCGTCAGCCGCAGCAGCGGGAATTTTTTTGCCACATACGCCAAACACATCACGCCGGACAACAACTGCGCCGTCACCGTGGCGACCGCAGCGCCCGTCACGCCGAGCGAAAACGCCCCGACAAACAGCAGATCCATCAGCACGTTCAGCACGCTGGAGATCGCCAGAAAATACAGCGGCGTGCGGCTGTCGCCGAGCGACCGCAGCAAGCTCGCCAACAGGTTATACAGCATAGACGGGATGATACCCGCGAAAATGACGGTCAAATACCGGCAGGATTCCTCGAACACATCCGGCGGCGTGCGCAGCAGCGTCAGCAGCGGGCGGGTCGCCAGCAGGGTGATGACGGTAAGCGGCACGGAGATGACCACCGTCACCTGCGCTGCCGCCGCGACGCATCGCCGCAGTTCCAGCTCATCGTGCGCGCCGAATTCCTGTGCGACCGGAATCGCAAACCCCGCGCATGACCCCTGCGCAAATCCGAGAATGCCAAAAATGATCGTCCCCGTCGCGCCCACCGCCGCAAACGCCTGCGTACCGATAAACTGTCCGACGATGATGCCGTCGGCAATATTGTAAAACTGCTGAAACAGATTCCCGATAAACAAAGGAATGCAGAATGTGAGAATCCGTTTCAGCGGATGCCCCACGGTCAGATCACGCGTCATGCCTTTGTCTCCTCTAAGCTCTCCAATATCGTCGCCAGCTCCGCTTCGGTTGCGCCGTCCAGCGCATAATACACGATGGTTTTATCCGCACGAATCGTCCATGTCGCCAGCGACACACCGTCGCCGCGATCGTACAGCTTGACGCGATAGCCGCCGATGTCGCGGTTGACATACGCCCCCTGTTCCTCCTCGTCGGCGGGGGTGCGATCCTCGACCGAGACCGACAACACAAGCTCCCGCTCGCCGCTATTGTAAGCGACGCGGAACACCTCATCCGCCAGCGACCACGCCGCGCCTTGCACAAAACCCTCCGGCAGCGCCGTCGGCAGCCACACGGCGAAATCCGCTTTCGCCAGCATCGCCGTCACGCTGTCGTAGGCGATCTTCGGGCGATAGGCCTGCAAGCCGCCGAGCAACGTGAACAGCTCCTCCTCCGTTGCGCCGTTGATGGCGTAACCGATGGTGTAGCGGTCCTGCTTCTGGCTGAACACGCTAAGAAAATGCACGCCGTCGTTGGATTTCATCGCCAGCGTGTATTTGTAAATCGTGCGGGTCTGGAAAATCGAATAGTCGCCGCGGTCGCCGCTGGGATCGGCAGTATACTGCGACACCGACCACACGATCTCCCGCTCACCGTTCTTATACAAAAATCGGAACGTTTCGTCGCCCATCGACCACACGCTGTCCAGCACAAAACCCTCCGGCAGCGTCGTCGGCAGCCAGAACGCATACGGCGCGGCCTTCGCCATTTCCTCCACGCTGTCGTAGTCCTTGCGCTCGAGCGGCGCCTGCTTGGGCAGACACCCGCCGAGCAGCAGCACGCAGCACAACGCCGCGAGCAGCGCGATCACCCGTTTCATATTGTTTGTTCCTCCGAGAGTTTCCGTCCCATCAGCACGCCCATGCAGGACGCCATCATCAGCCCGCGCGTCCAGCCGCTGGAATCGCCGAGGCAGTGCAGTCCCACGATATTGGTGTTGAAATCCTGATCCAGCTTGACGCGGTTGCTGTAAAACTTCAGCTCCGGCGAATACAGCAGCGTTTCGTTGGCGGCAAAGCCCGGCACGACCTGATCCACCGCCTGCATGAAGTTGAGAATATTCATCATCGCACGGTACGGCATCGCGGCGGTGATGTCGCCCGCCACCGCGTCAGGCAGCGTCGGGCGCACATTCGACTGCGCCAGTTCCTTCGCCCAGGTGCGTTTGCCGTCCAGAATATCGCCGTACCGCTGTACCAGAATATGTCCGTCCGCCAGCATATTGGTCAGTTCACCCACCTTTTGGGCGTACTCGATCGGCTGGTTAAACGGCACATTGAAGTTGTGCGAACACAGGATCGCCAGATTGGTGTTCTCGGTTTTCAGTTCCTTGTACGAGTGTCCGTTCACAACCGCCAGATTGTTGTCGTAATTTTCCTGACTGACAAAACCGCCCGGGTTTTGGCAGAAGGTGCGCACCTTGTTTTTGAAGGGGCGCGGATACCCGACCAGCTTGGACTCGTACAGCACGCGGTTGACGGTTTCCATGATCTCGTTGCGCAGCTCCACCCGCACGCCGATATCCACCGTGCCGGGCTGGTGCGCAATGTGGTGCTCGGCGCACAGCTTCTCCAGCCAATCCGCACCGCGGCGACCCGTCGCGACCACCGTATGCGCCGCGCGCAGCTCCCGCGTCTGTG
>CAJKXG010000153.1 GCA_905203795.1 uncultured Oscillospiraceae bacterium
ACAGTTATCCGGAATAAATGCACCATCCATATCCGTGATATGAATAATCCGACTGAAATCCCCCGACTTAAAGGTGTTTTTCGCATACCCCCGAACAAGATCGCCTACTTTTGCAACGACATTTTTAGGGTTCACATTCCGTTCGGTTGTGATGTCGCAATGCATGACATGAACATAAACGGAATTTCTATCATATATGCGGTTAAGCAGAACACCGAGAGCTTCTTCATCCGATGGTCCTTCCACAATGACAAACACGATTTTTTTACGTGGCACCTCGGACACCCGCCTCTCTGAACGCGAGCGCGATTTCGCTGTTGTTTGTCGTCTCATAAACCGGTTCGCTCTGTTCGCCGAGAATGATGTCACGGTAATAGAAATCGCGGAGGTTGTTGGTCGTCTTGACATTGCTCATTCGGATATAGCGGTTCTCGGGATTCGTGGTCGTAAAGGCGATGAAGCCTTTATCCAGCGTTTCCAGAGGGCGAAGGTTGTGTGAGGTGAAGATGAGCTGTCCCTTGCCTTTTTCGGAAAGAATGCGGAGAATCTCACCAAGCAGATATTCAAATATACCGGAATCCAGTTCATCAACGGCGACGGTTATGGATGACTGATTATAAATTACGATGAAAAGCTGAAGAACCGAGATGAGCTTTTTGATACCCTCTGACTCATATTGCAGCGGGATCTCCTTACTGTTTTTGTTTGAGATCAGCTGAATACGACAGCCGGATTCACCGTTCGGATAAAGCTGTGTACCCAGATTCTTCACGCCGATCGTGAGTCCGGGAATGAGCTGTTTCAAAACCACATTCATGCTGTCAATGACCTTATGAACGACAGACAGAGCATTCTCCGGTATCATCGACGGCTCGTCCAGCTTGATCAATATATTGCCGATAGATGCTTTTCCGTTTTCGGCGTAATTAAAAGCGATCGGAAGTGCGTTCATACTAATCAGTCCGGCGTTTTGTGTGTTGATGACAAACAGCTCATAGTTACCGAAGAGCACAAGACTTTCCATCAGGAATAGGTGGCAGTTGTCTTGGCAGTTTTGACGTAGTTGATTCAGAAGTTCCCTCGAAAAGATGAAGGAGCGAGAGGTGGCGCGAGCAAGCTGTTTGGCCACTATGAGATTTGTCGCCGTTTCCTTGTCCCTACCGATGATCTCCTGATACTTCACTTTGGGAACGAAAACGGCGTTTTCATCGGTTCTCGTATCGATGACGGGAGAAAGTCTGGTCTTCTTCTCTCCGCATACATAGGCATAAGAAAGCACTTCGTTAAATAGCGTAGTTTTGTGTCCCGCGCCATCGGACGGCTGCTCCGTATTCTGTTCGGTGTCGTCTGCATCGCGGCGGAGGGAAACCTCGTAAAAAACGGAGTAGACGCTGTTTTCGCTCAGATTTTGAACTCTGAATCCATACTTGATGGAAGCGGATTCACTGTCCACGTTGATGTAGTCCGCAAAACGAGTCGGGACGGACTTTCCGGAAAGTGCGAGCCGAAGCAACTCCAGCGCGTCAATGAGCGCAGTCTTGCCCGAGCCGTTTTGCCCGTACAGACCGAGAATGCTTGATTTATAGTCCTTCCTCGGATTTTCGAAATTCAGATAACCATATCCGACATTCTTGAAGTTCCTGATTTCTATGCTCTCAATTCTAACGGCAGAATTTTTCATGTTCACTTCTCCTTGCCATCAGCTGTAATCCATAATACGAGCCGCCTTATAATGATAGCACAGCACCGTCAAAAAGTCAATATCAATATCGAAAATGAAATAAAAAATTCCAAATTTCGTGTTAAAAGATGCTTTTTCGGGTTTTATTTTAGTATTTATAGGCTGTCAATAGGCTGTCAATAGGCTGTCAATAGGCTGTTAATATGTTGTTTGGTATGGAGAACCTGCTTGAGAAAATCAAGGTGGTGACCGCATCGACCAAACGATACATCACCGATCACTCGCAGACAGCACAGAACGAAAGAAGACCTCGCTCGGTACAACAGCTTCACGGAGCAATACAAAAACACGGCACAGATCGCGGCGCTCCGCACCAAAAAGGCGGTGCGCGGGCAATTTGCACAAAGCGGTTGATTAGTTTCGGCTAACCATTTGTTCGACCCACCGAAATGATGGCAAAGACCCGAAAATTTGCGAAATACCTATTGACAAACCGCGGAGACGGGGGTATACTGCTAGGTGGTTAGCAGAAGCTAACCGCATACTTTGAGCAATAGGTTAGCTAAGACTAATTAAGATGGGCGCAGGAGATGGTGGACAACATGATGCCGCTTACGTTGGCAGAAATCGGAGAAGAAGCCGTCATCAAGAAAATCGGCGGGAAGCAGGAAGTCAAGGCGCATCTGGAAACGCTCGGGTTTGTCGTGGGAGGGGCGGTCACGGTGATCAACGCCATCGGCGGCAACGTCATCGTGCATGTCAAGGACGCCCGCATCGCGATCAGCAAGGAAATGGCGCAGAAGATCATGATCTGATTTTCGGCGGTTGTGGTACTTTACAGTCTGTGTTAAGGAGGAGAACGCGCATGAAAACATTGAGAACAGCCAACATCGGCGACACGGTCCGTGTCGTCAGGCTCCACGGCGAGGGAGCGGTCAAGCGCCGCATCATGGACATGGGGCTGACCAAGGGGACGGAGGTACAGATCCGCAAGGTCGCGCCGCTCGGCGATCCGGTCGAGGTGACTGTCCGCGGCTACGAGCTGTCCATTCGCAAAGCCGACGCGGACATGATCGAAGTCGAGTGAGCGTGTACACACACAGGGGAGGGCGCTCCCCTTCTATTTTGAAGCAAAGGTTAGTTAAAACTAATTAGGAAGGGAAGGACAAGACCATGGATGTACGCATTGCCCTGGCGGGCAACCCAAACAGCGGCAAAACAACCCTTTTCAACGCCTTGACCGGCTCCAATCAGTTTGTCGGCAACTGGCCGGGCGTGACGGTGGAAAAAAAGGAGGGCAGGCTCAAAAAGCATGACGGCGTGATCGTCACCGACCTGCCCGGCATCTATTCGCTTTCGCCGTACACGTTGGAAGAGGTGGTCGCCAGACAATATCTGATCGGCGAGCGTCCCGACGCGATTCTGAATATCATCGACGGCACCAATCTGGAGCGCAACCTGTATCTGACCACACAGCTCACCGAACTGGGCATTCCCGTGGTCGTCGCCATCAACATGATGGATATCGTGCGGAAAAACGGAGACAAGATCCGCACGGAGGAGCTGTCCGCCGCCTTGGGTTGTCGGGTGATGGAGATTTCCGCTTTGAAGGGCGTGGGCATTATGGAAGCCGCCGAAGCCGCCATTGATGCGGCACAAAACGGGAAAACTGTCCCCATGCACACCTTCTCCGGCGCGGTCGAGCACGCAATCGCCCACATCGAGGAGGCGGCGGTGCATCATCTGCCGGAGGAACAGCAGCGTTGGTACGCCATCAAACTGTTTGAGCGCGACGACAGGGTGCTGGAGCAGCTCAAACCGGGGAAAGAGACACTTCGACATATCGAGTCGGACATTCGGGCGGCGGAGGAAGAACTGGACGACGACGCGGAGTCCATCATCACCAACGAGCGGTACCGCTACATCGGCGAGGTCATCAAGCGGTGCTATCACAAAGCCTCCGCCGGCAAGCTGTCCGTTTCGGATAAGATTGATTGGGTGGTCACCAACCGCTGGCTGGGTCTGCCGATCTTCGCGGCGGTGATGTTTTTGGTGTATTACATCGCCATGGTGACGGTCGGCGCGGCGGCGACCGATTGGGCGAACGACGGGCTGTTCGGCGACGGCTGGCATCTCTTCGGCATCGGTTCGTCCGCGTACAAGGAAGCCGCCGAAGAATATGGCAACGCGGCGCTGATCGTGGACGGCTATGACGCGTACACGGAGGAAAACGGCGCGGCGCCGACGGGCAGCTTCCCCTACGCGGTGGAGGATGAAGAAACGCTGGAGGTGCGCATGGAAACCGCCACGCTTGCCGACTACGCGAACGCCGTCGCGACCGTGGA
>CAJKXG010000154.1 GCA_905203795.1 uncultured Oscillospiraceae bacterium
ATGGGACAGCGATTGCAGCGTGCTGCGAATGCCGTCCTCCGCCAGATAACTCACCACAAACATGGCGGACAGCTCGCCGCCGGTCGAGAGATAGACGAGCGAACGCCCGTTCTTGGTGTAGCGCTGTTCATAGTCATGCGAGGGCACATCCACGCCGTGATTTTCCAGCAGCTTGCGGTTGCCTACCAGCACCCGCCGCCCGCCGACCCAGCCGGACAGCCCCATTTCCTGTTCATAGATCAGCGAATCGACGTCCTGCAAAATGTCGGTGCGGTTCTCGATCACCCGCAAAAACACGCTGGCCAGCGGTCCGCCCGCGCGGATCGCCACTGCCGACGCGTCCATGATCGCTTCGTCGATGCGCGTGCCGGAGAAGGTCTTGATGCCGTGCAGCAGCAGTTGTTCACCGGGGAACAGATCGGCGGCGTTGACCGCCAACCCGTTGGTCTCGCCGAACGTCTCCACCGCTTTCCAGCCGACCAGCATGGCGCCGTGCTGCAGCGCACGGCGGGCGAGACGCAGGATCGGGAGATGCGCGCCCACGGCGGCAAACACCGGCAGCCCCGCGCACAGGATGCTGACCAGCACGGTGACGGCGTTCCACCAGTTGGCGCGTTCATCGCCCGTCAGCGCGTAGATCACCGCGCCCGCGACGGACAGCAGCAGCAGGAGGGGGACAAACCGCCGCATCAGGCGGTCCGACCCGTCGTTTTCATAGGAATTGTCCAGAAATTGCGTCAAAAACGTGGCTTTTCCGAAATAGGTGAGCGACGGTGCGCCCACGGCGAACACCCCGCGCGCCAGTTGTTCCGCCGTGACCTCGGACTCCACCCGATACGCCGCGTATTTGTCGCCCTTGCAGGAGACAAACCGGAAATTGCGGCAGATGCGCACCAAACAGCACTGCCTGCCGATGGCGCTGAACAGCAGCCCCAGTCCGGCGGCCGCGGTAAACAGCAGCGTCTGCCCGTTTGCCACCTCTGTCAATGAGAAAAACTGTAGCAGCGTGTGGATCAGCGTGGCGATGCTCGCCAGCGCGATCCCGCTGTCGGCGTTGGCACGCAGGTGGCACAGCGCGTCCAGCCCGTCGCTGACGGTGCGGTGGTTGACCAGCATCATCAGCAGCAGGAAACCGCTGTTGATGATCAAAAACGTGATGGGTGCGGTGGGGATGCTGACCGTCAGATGCACCAGTACGGTGAGCACCGCCAACACCAGTTCCATCAAGCCGGTGAACAGCAGTCCCATCATGCCCAGACGGCGGCGATACAGCAGCTCGTTCGCCACCATGTCCGTCTGCTCGTAGCTGCTGTAATCCTCGATTTCCTCGTCTTCTTCCGCATCGGGCTGTTCGGCGGGGTCGTTTTCCTCCTCCTCGCCGCCCAGCAGACGGAAATTCTCGATCTTGGAACGACGCGTTTCCCGCAGTTGTTCCTCCAGTTCCCGTTCGTCCTGCTGTGTCCAGACGGCGGTATGTTCTCCGTCGGTCGTTTCCGCCGACGGCGTATCCAGCGTTTCAAAGGTCAGTTGTCCGTCCAGTCCGTCGGATTCCGCTGCCGGCGGCTGTTCTGCGGCAACCGCTTTTTCCGGCTCCAACGAAAAAGTGCGCGTGGCGGCTTCGTGCGGCGGCAGTGTGATCTCCGCCGTGTCCTCGTCCTTTTCCGCCGAAACCGCAGGAGCGGGCGCGGGCGCGTCCGCTTCTTTCACCTGAAACAGGTCGGACAGCGTGGTTTTCGGCTTGTAGATTTTCACATCTTCTTCGGCGGGGACGCTTGTCGGTGCGGGCGGGCTCGACCGTTTTGATCGGTTCCGCCGCGGGAGCGGACGGCGCTGTCGGCGGAGTCGTCGATGGAGCAGAAACTTGCTTTTTCCGCTGCTGTGCCCGTATTTTGGCTTCCTCCAGCATCAATTCCAAATCATAATTGGATGAACTGCCCATGTTTTCGCACCCTCCCTTTCGTTCACGCTTCCCGCTGCCGCGCGGCTTCGTACAACAGGATACTGCAAGCGACCGACGCGTTGAGCGACTGGATATGCCCGCGCATCGGCAGCGACACGATCACGTCGCATTGTTCGCGCACGATACGGCTGATCCCGCGTCCTTCCGAGCCGACCACCAACGCCGCCGCGCCGCGCAGATCGGTCTGATCGTAGCGCTGTCCGTCCATGTCCAGCCCGTACACCCACACCTGCCGCTTTTTCAGCTCGCGCAGTGTGTCTGCGATGTTGGTGACGCGCGCCACCGGCACATATTCCACCGCGCCCGCCGACGCTTTGTATACTGTCGATGTCAGCCCGACCGACCGCCGTTTGGGGACGATCACGCCGTGGGCGCCCGCCGCTTCCGCCGTGCGCAGGATCGCACCGAGATTGTGCGGATCCTCCAACTCGTCACAGACGACGAAAAACGGCGGTTCGCCGCGCTGCTTGGCCAGTGCAAACAGATCGTCCAGCGTGGCGTACGGCTTGCAGGCGGCGACGGCGATGATGCCCTGATGATGGGGGCAGATCGCGTCCAGCCGGCGGGTGTCGGTTTCCTTGACCGGCACGCCCAGCGCCCGACACTTCGCAATCAGCATCCCGAGACTGCCGGAACGGTCGCCGCGCGCCACCAGCACACTGTCCAGCGGACGCTCTGCTTTCAGCGCTTCGCTGACCGCGTTTCGTCCCGCGATATAGTCCTCTGCGGGTCTATTGTCCTTTGCTTTTTCCGATCCCATCGCCGCATTCTCCCGTCCACATACATATATACATTTAGTATATCATATATCACCGAAAAAGAGAACCCCCAATTTTCGTTTCAATGTCACAAAAAAGCGCAGGAACCGTCTCCTGCGCTTTTGATAGGTGTGATGTATATCGTGCCGTTCGGCATTTTTCAGTCTTGGATAGCGGGGATGGGGGACAGTGCCGGAAAGGTGATCAGCTGTCCGTCCGTGTCTACCAGCGACAGCGGAATCTCCGGCAGCAGTTCGCGCAGCGTCGCCAAAAACATGGTGTTGTCCGCACCGGGTGTGCCGCTTACAAGATGAACCGCACCGCATTGACGGGCGTGTACGGCGATCGTGACAGCGGGCGATTCGTTGAAAAACACGGTCATATCCGCACCCTGTTTGCTGGATATATTGTGCAGCGTTTGCAGCGCTTGCGCTGTTTTGTCCGAAACCAGACGCGGCGGCAGCACACTGACGACCTGAAGCGGCAGTCCGTACTGTTCGGCGATGGTTTTTCCCGCCATAATCAGGCGGTGGCAGGACGGTTGATCGGTGACACATACCAAAACCGCACCGGTGGTGATGTCTTGCATGGACCATACTCTCCTTTCTTGTCGTAGTAGCGGGAGCTTTCCTCCACATGTATATCCTACCATGAGGTTGTGTTAGTACCGTAAACAAAAGATGTATAGGCTGTAAAGAATCTGTAAGATTCTCCGCCCGAAACGGCATATCCAGACGAAAAATCCGCAAATTTCACGGTTTTGCTTGACATTTTCCCGAAACGTGGTATAGTAGTTTCGGTAGATAATATCATACTATTCCGCTGGGAAAATAGGGAAAACGGAGGACGCGCGTATGGGTGTGTATGTGCCGAAGGCGGCGACGGTGCAGGATCTGTCCGGTCTCGGACGCGGCTCGCTCACCGCGTCGATCCCCGCGCTGTCCGCGTTGGGGGTGCAGGCGTGCCCCATCCCCACGGCGGTGCTGAGCTGTCAGACGGGGTTTTCGCCGTTTCATATGACCGACGGCAGCGACTGGCTGGACGCGTTTTTGGACGACTGGCAGCAGGCGGGCGTCACGCTCGACGGTATCTTCACCGGCTTTTTGGCGAACGAGCGGCAGACGGCGTTTCTTTGGCGGCTGATCGGGCGTTTCCGACGGTCGGATACGCTGTTGCTGGTCGATCCCGTGATGGGGGACGACGGCGCGGCATATGTCAACTACACCCCGCGCATGGGCGCGGAGCTGCGGCGGCTGGCGTATGCGGCGGACGTCATCACCCCCAACCTGACCGAG
>CAJKXG010000155.1 GCA_905203795.1 uncultured Oscillospiraceae bacterium
GATGATGCGCCCGATCTCGCCCGCGCGGGCACGCGCGGTCAGATCGGTGCAATATTGCGACAAATATTTGCGCCCCTTGGGCACTTTCTCCCGCTTGACGCGTTTGGGCGCCTCGCCGGACGCGCGCGCAGCCTCGCCGCTTTCATCGGACGGCGTGTTGGGCGCACCGCTTTGCAGATTGCCGAATAAATTTTGCAAAAACGGGAAGGTCGCCGCGCCGCCGGGCGCAAAGCCGTCCTCCCCTTCTGCCGGTGACAACAGCTCTCCGAGCTGCTCATCCATCATTTCCACATCATCATCCGTGATGCCGAATTTTTCCATCATATCGTTAATGGGTTTAATGCCCAATTCTTTGGCACATACCAAGCAAAGACCGTCGTTGACGGTCTTATCGCCTTCCATGCGGGTGATAAACACGACCGCCTGACGTTTTTTACAACGGGAACAAATCATTGAAACACCTTGACCTTATCAGTTTTTGGGGTTCGTTTCCTTTTGCGGCAGGGCTTTCCGCGCACCGAGAAATGTCTTCACATAGCCGGCCAGCGCTACCAACATGAGCACGCCGACCAGCGTCGCCAGCGTCACGAACAACCACGACGGCAAATCCTCCACCAGTACGATGACCGCCATCGCCCCGTAGAACACAAATGTCGATACCTTGCCAAACCACCGCGCACCGCGCACGGTGTCGCCGCGATGTAGCAGCAACAAACCGCCGATCGCCTGCGCGCTCTCCTTGACAAGACAGATCACCACCAACGCGATCAATTCGTGATACTCCGTGGCGACACAAATTACCACCGTGACCTGCGTCAGTTTATCCGCAACCGGATCCAACAGCTTGCCGATGTCGCTGATTTGGTTGCATTTCCGTGCAATCAACCCGTCGAACATGTCCGTCAGACCGGACAGCACGAGCACACCGAAGGCCGCCAGAACCGACACATCGGAAAAATACAGCATCACAAACACAGGGATGAGCACGATGCGAAACAGCGACAGGATATTCGGGATTGTCCACTTCCATTGAAGTTGCATATTCTACCTTCCGTCCATTTCCTATACTCACTTTAGCCCAGCACGGGCAGATGCCGACTAAAGAAGGAAAACAAATATGTTTGATCGATCACCTCGGGCGTGATCGGGGTGGTGACGCAATAGCAGACGACCTCCACCAGCAGCACCAGCAGCACCACCATCAGCACGCCCTGCGCCGCGCCCACCAAAGCGCCGCCGATTTTATTGAGCTGGCGCAACACCGGCAAGCGGAACACCTGATCGATTAGGGAGGCGACCAGCCGCACCACGATCATCAACAGCAGCGTGATCACGAGGAAAAATGCCGCAGTCATCAACGTGACCGAGGTCGGGCGGATGGCGACCTGTACCACCTGCGTCGCCAAATTTCCTTGGGAGTCGGCCCAACTGGCCATCACCTCATCCGCCAATTCTTCCGGCGTTTTCATGTCGCACAGCTCCATAAACCGACGCAACGATTGCGGCATCGATTCCAGAGCACCGCGTACTTCCTCGCGAAGCTGCGTCGAGTTTTCGCCCTGCAACTGCACCTTGACGACCTGCTCCGCACGATCCGCCAAAAAGCGGTCAAACGTCCATTCCGCCGCCGGACGCGACAGGAAAGACGACGCCACCATCGCCACGATGCAGCCGACCAGTATGACCGCCGCGCGCGCCAGACCGCGCCGACATCCCAGCCAAACGAACAGCGCCAATATCAGTATGACCGCCGCATCCAACAGATATGCCATGATGAAATCCTCCTTCTGTAGACCATGCAGCCGTAAATCCCACAATTTACCTGTATTCTACCACATTTTCTGCCAAATGACAACCGACTGCGCGACAATTCACAGTTTTGTAAAAATTCAGCGGCTGAACATGCTCAGCGGATTGAAGCGGCGCAGCAGATTGTACACATCCGCCGTGGACAGAGAGCTGCTGTCCAGAGCGGGCAGACGGTCGCCGCAATACGGCAGCACCCATTCCAGCACCGTCACCAACGCAAACAACACCAGCAGCCCGCGCGCCACGCCGATCAAAGCGGGGATCGCCCGCTGGATGGGCGCATAGCGGGCGGGCGGCGGCAGGTTCATCTCCACACGCCGCAGCAACAACCGCAGCAGCACGAACAAGACCAGCGCCAGCGCGAAAAATGTGCCTGCACGGGCAGTCGCACGACAAAACCCGTCGGTGACAGCCGTCAGCGCGGCGACCGGGCTGTGCTGCTGTTGATATGCTCGCCGCACCGCGTCCGGCTGCGCACCCCAGCGTTCAAGCAACTCCAGATAGGGCGCGGGCTGCTCACGCAGCATCTCATCCAACGGCAGCGATGCCACGGTTTGCCGCCCCGTATCGAGATGCGGTGCGGACACCATGTCCGCCAGATCGTTGGCCACGCGGCGCTCCACGGCGGGAGCGATCCACTGCTCGGCGGGAAAGACAGACAGCGGTGCGCTCGCGAAAAAGGCGACGGCGACCGCCGCGATACCCGCCAACAGCGAAAACAGCGCAGAGGAGATGGTCTGTCGGGCGCTCCACACCACAACCAATACCAGCACCAGTATCAAAACGCCGTCTATCAAAAAGCCCATGTCCGTCTCCTTCTCAGCCTTGCAACGGGTATTGTGTCAATGTGGTCAGACCCAGCACCAGCGGCTGTCCGTCCAGTGACGCGACCAGCAGACCGTCCCCCTTGACGTCTGTCTGCCCTGTCTCGCCGGCGGCGGTCAACGCCGTGACCGTATCGGAGGTCAGCAGATAAAACGCATCCTTCGCCGCACTCACATGGCGATAGCTGCCGGAAAGCGTCCCCGTGACCGGACTGCCGCCGCCGAGCAGCGTCCATTCGCCGTTGTTGCCGCTGCCGTATCGATGCGTCACCAGCACCATGCCGGTTTTGCCGAACGCATAACCGAGCAGCTCCTGATCACTGTAATCCTGCACCTGGCACGTTTTTGTCTCCACATCGTAGATCCACGCGGCGGTGTCGCCCACCGCCAACACCCGCCCGTTTTCGTCAAACGCGGCGGCGCACATCATCACATCAACGGCGGAATAGGAGGCAACCGCCTCCTTCTGCCCGCCTGCCACATCGAAAACCAGCAAGGTGGAGCGCATCCTTCCGCCCTCCGCGGACAGCCCCAGCACCGCCGCATGCTTGCCATCGGCGCTGATCGCCGTGCCCACGGCGGTCAGCTCGCTGCTGTACCAATGGAACTGCTCCTTCCCCTTTTTGTCATATACAATCATCTCCGAGGTGTAGCTTTGCCCCGACTCGGTGACGACCGCCACATGTCCCCCTGCGCCGACCGCCGCGGAAAGCAGCGGATAGGCGGTCTGCTTCTCAAACACCGTTTCCTTGCGAGTGCCGAGCTGAAACCGCGTGCCGCCGATATCCGCCACCAGCAAGTAACTGCCCGCTGTCTCCAGCAAGGGATTGGCAAACGTGTGCGAACGATTCATCACCTGCGCGCCATTGGCGTTATACATCAGCATCGAGGTGTCGGTCACAAGCACCACATTGCTTTCCGCCGACGCCATATCCACCACCGAATTGCCCGTGATGGACAGCGGGTAGCCGTCGCCCGCGTCACCGCCGGTGACCTTGGCGTTGATCCAATCCAGCACCGTACTGGGAGCGATGGTGTCCCAGTTTTTCCACACCGCCACTACCAACAGCAACAGCACCGCCACCACCAGCAGCCGTGTGAACAGCACCCACAGCAAAGAGCGACCGTGGCGGCGTCGCCGCCGCGGCGATTCCTCGGCGGTAGTATCCGTCGTCTCCGCCGAAGTCTCCGCTTTGCGCGCGGTCTTGCGCTTCTTAATGACAATATCCCGCTTTTTCGCCATATCGGTCGCCCCCTTCCTATTCGTCATAAAACACATGGTCAAGATACAGCCCGCAGGCGGGCGCAGTCGCCCCCGCACGGGCGCGGTCGCCGCTCGCCAGAAT
>CAJKXG010000156.1 GCA_905203795.1 uncultured Oscillospiraceae bacterium
TCAATTTTGCCGCCACGGAGGGCGATGTGGTGCTGTATCCCGACCTCATCAAGCTGGGGGTGGCGATGGACAACGGCGACGCGGTGCGTTTCGACGCCACCGGCTATCTGCTGCACCACACCAAGCGCCGTTTGCCCGTGCCCGCGCTGACCGCCGCACAAGCGCGCGAACGGCTGGCAGATGTGCTCACCCCGCTGGGCGACGCACGCCTCACGCTGATCCCCACCGAGGGCGGCGGCGAACAGCTCTGCTACGAATTCTTGTGCGAGGGCGAGGGCGAGAAGGTTCTGGTGTATATCCGCGCAGACAACGGCGAGGAGCAGCAGATCCTGATCCTGATGGAAGACGAAACGGGGGGGCTGGTCATGTAAGCATCCGCACTGATAAAGGAGGAAAAACAGCGATGTTCAAGCAAATTCGACTGGCTGTGCTGGTCATGGCGTTCGCGCTGGCGCTGGCGCTGACCGGCTGCGGCAAACGCAACGCCGCGTCCGACGGCAACAACGGTTCGACGACGGGCAGCACGACCACGACGACCCACCGTTCGACGACCACCACGACGCCCTCTGCCGGCAGCAGCACGAGCGGCCATACGGGCAACAGCACCACCGGCAACGGCAGCACGACGGGGAACGGCACGACCGACAACAGCCTGATCGGCGATGTTTCCCGCGGCGCGAGCGATATCGGTCGCGGCATCAACGACATGCTGGGCGGCACAAACCCCCGCTGACAGCGGTCTGACGCAACCGTCCAAAAAGACCACTTGCGAAAAGCAAGTGGTCTTTTTTACAAAGCAGCGTCACTTCACATCCTTGCGGCAGAAGCTATCGCGGCCGATCCACAGGAAGCAGACGGTGTACACCAGCAGCACGATCACCGAGAAGCCCAGCGTCATACTGCTGTCCGCGTACGCCAAGCTGCTCATATCTCCCATGCCCATGTCCTCCAGCAGCGTCATCGGGAAATAGATGGACAGGTCGCTGTGGGCAAACAGCAGGAATTTCGCGCCCGGGACGGTGTGACCGAGCAGCGACGACAGGATGCTCAGGATACCGGTCACAAAGCTGCCGCCGTACAGCAGCACCACCGACAGGATGATGGCGGTCGCCGTCTTGCGCGTCACCGCCGAAATCATCAGGGCGAACGCGCCGTACGCCACCACCGGCAGCAGCAGGATCAGATACTTGCCGAGCAGATACAGCAGATACGGCATCCGCACCACCTGCCCGAACATGGTGAACACCTGCATCGCCGCCGCATCGCGGAACAGCGAGGTCAACCCGCACACCAACGTCAGCAACACCAGCAGCGCGCCCGCCGTCACCAACAGCATTTCCAGCGTGACGATCGCTTTCGCCCAATACACCTTGCGGCGCTCATGCGGCGTGATCAGCAGCAGCTTGATGGTGCCGCTGTTGAATTCGCCTGCGATCAGGCTCGCCGCCGTCACCAGCACGGCGATCATCAGCATATCCGTGCCGGACAGCGCGCTGTCCAGCAGACCGGGAAAGCTGTCCGCGTCCACGGGGCGCGTGTCGGTGCGCAGCCGCTCCATCGCCACCGCGATCTCCCGCTCCATTTTGGTGCGTTCCCGCGCGGTGAGCAGGTTGTCCATATTGTTTGTGCCGCGCAGCAACATCAGTCTCTTGTTATAAGCGGAAGTGAGCAGATCGTTTTTCCAGGAGTCGATCGTGCTTTTGCCGCCGTAATACTCAAAATACTCGTTGAAGCGCGTGCTGACCGGCTGGATATCCATGTCGAGCTGACATTGCAGCATCTCCTGCGCCAGCGCCTTTTCCTTGTCGCTTTCACCCTCGGCCGCGTCCATTTTCATTTTCAGATACGCGCGCCAATCGTTGTTTTCGACGATGCCCCGCAGCTGCTGCTGTGCCGTGACCGTGTCCGCGTACAGCATATCGGACACCGCGTCCACACGCCAGTCGGCGGGATCGATCTCGTGCTCCAGCAGATAGCGGTAATACGCCGTCTCCTGCGCGATCTCCTCCTGCGTCCAGCCGTTTTCCTCGCTGTAGCCGCTGATCTCCTGCAATTTCATCGTGTAATACTCTTCGACGGTGAGCTGCGTGCCGAACGAGGCTATATCCAGCGACGAGAGCACCGCGGTCAGCAGCGTCCCCAGCACCGTCAGTCCCACCACGATGCCGAGCAAAACCCAAGTGGAGACTTTCTTATACAGCTTCAGTCGTTCGTTTTTCAGCAAATCAAACAACGACGTTTCCTCCTCCCGTGATGGCGATGAAGCTCTCCTCCAGCGACGCGGACAACGGCTGCATACCGGTGATCATCACGCCGCCCTCGATCAGCTTGCGCGTGACGATCGCCGCTTCCTCCTCGCTGACACGCAGATCCACATGCTCCGCCCCGACCTCGACGATGCGATCCGCCGCGTGCTCCGTGAGCAGTGCCATCGCCGTCTCCATCGGCTTGAGCGTGTAGCGATATACGCCGCTGGTATTCAGCGCCGTCAATTCCTCCATCGTGCTGACCCGCAGCAGGATGCCGTCGCGAATGATGCCGACGCGGTCGCACATCAGCTGCATCTCCTGCAGGATGTGGCTGGACACCAGCACCGCCATCCCGCGTTCCTGCGCCAAACGGCGCAGCAGCTCGCGGAAGTCCTTGATGCCCGCAGGGTCCAGCCCGTTGGTCGGCTCATCGAGGATCATGATCTTCGGATCGTGCAGCAGTGCCTGTGCCACGCCGAGACGCTGCTTCATGCCGAGCGAATACGTCTTGAACTTATCGCGGATGCGCATCTGCATCCCCACCAGCTCCGTCACCTCATCCACGCGGCTCATGGGCTGCCCGCACGCGCGCGCTTGCAGACGCAGATTGTCGTAGCCGGACAGATAGTCGTACATGTCGGGGTTTTCCACGATGCCGCTGACATAGCGCATCGCCTGCTCAAACTGCGTTTCCACGTTATAGCCGTTGACGGTGATCGTGCCGCCGTCGAGGGACAGCAGCCCGAGGATCATCTTGATCGTGGTGGTCTTGCCCGCGCCGTTGGGACCGAGAAAGCCGAAGATCTCGCCCTCCTCCACCGAGAAGGACACATCCTTCACCACCGGACGCGCGCCGAAGAATTTATGCACATGCTCCAGTGTCAAAACAGCACTCATACGCGATACTCCTTCCTTTCGCCGATCAATCCCATATGGCGAACGTGTTCAACTGCACGGAATGGACGCGGTACAGCTTCCACGCGCCGTCCTCGTAACGGCAGGACAACACGATGTCCAGATCCAGATCCGATTCGTTCTCCTTTAGCCCGGTTTCCCAGTTGGTAAACGTTCCGCTGCCTCGGTATTCATAGCACATGTGAATCTGCGCCGTTTCCTCGGACACATGGCAGGACACGGTGTAGCGGTTGAGCAAGATCAGCGAATCCACATGCAGATCGCTGTTGTCCGCCTGCCAGAGAGCCGGCTCCCACAGCGCGCTCACCGCCGCGTCCAGATATTGCGTATCCTCGCCGAACAGCGGACGCAGCTTTTCCTTCAGCGCCGCCAAATCCGCCTTGGGCGGTTCTTTGCCCGCCTCCAATTGCTGCAACAGCGCGTCATCCGGCGTGCAGTACGGCTCCGCCAGCGCGCACACCTGATCGCTTAACGCGCGCAGCTCCGCTTTTTTCGGGATCAGCATCAGTTGTGTCGCCACGACATACGCGAGCACGACGACGGCCAGCACCGCAAACACGACCGCACCGCGGTTGACCCGTTTCCAAAAAGGTTTTTTATTCAATTGCTCATCCCCTTTGCTGTATGTACCAATTGCCTTATACTTCTATTTTACTATATTTTTGCCTTTGCGTCAATACACCTCGTTGCAATTCAAAAACAAGTATCTGTGTTGTAAATAGATGTGACCCATTTAGGGTAAAAAATAAAGCAACCGTAT
>CAJKXG010000157.1 GCA_905203795.1 uncultured Oscillospiraceae bacterium
TGTCTTTTCGGGAGAACAAACACGGTCAACACGGTCGGCAGACATCATCGGAATGACGTCTTGCCGACCGTGTTGACCATTCGTGCGTTTATGCCCGTTTATCCGCGTCCCATGTCCATATCAGCATATGCTCTTCATACCGCTCCAAAGGACCTGGCGTCGGATGCGCCTTGTCACGCGCCTTTCCCAGCAAATCCATATCAATGGTAATCGGCTGCCCATCCGGCGTTTCATAAAGCGCATTCGCCTGAAAAGTCCTGCCCAACACGGCAGTATCCACCGTCTGCGTCTGATTTCCCAACGGGCAATCCCGAAGATTCGTGTCCAAATATATGCCGTTCGGCGTTTCCTCTACGCGAAGAATCGGCGCAAACGCTTCGTGTACCTCCGCCTCCTGCTCCTGTGCACAGCACGGCGCATGATTCAGGTAGGTGTTGTGCCGCAGCAAAAACGGCAGCGGATGCTGCATGGCGGCATAGTCCGATGTACCGTATTGCGTTTCCGTTTCGGGCGTACCGACAAATATATTGTTATACAGCCGATCATCTCCGCCGTGAATCACCATCACCCCCAGAACCGCCGTGTCATGCGGAAAATGATAGGGGGTAAACCGCCCGTCCGGACCGACAACGACCTTGCCGCCGAACAGGTTGTGAACAAACGCCGTGCCCTGCGAAAGATGGAGCACACTGCGGCGGGACAACAGCAGGTTGTTCTCCACCAAACACGGTCCGTGGCATACCTCGATAAACAGATCCATGTCCTCGTTGTCGAACATCCTGTTCCGGCTGACGCGCGCACCCTGCGCCTGCCAGTCCAACCACAAACCGCGCGTGCAATGGCACAGGCAGTTGTCCGTCACCTGCACATCAATGGCGCAATGAAATTTGATGGCGGCAATTTCCGCACCGCCGAATTCCCCGCGGGTGTTGATGTGGTGAACGTAGTTGCCGGTGACGACGGAAAACGCACAGCCCATATTGCCGACGATCCCCGCCTGCCCGCAGTTATACACCTCATTATTGCGCACCGTGTGACTGCCGATCGTCTGTTTATTCCAGCCGTGATGCAGCTCGGTAAAAATCGTTTCCGTATAGGTCTGTCCGCCGTCCTTGACAGGATTCTTCGTCCACGCATTGTCGCCGCTGTCCGCTCGTTTGCCGAGACTGATCCCACAGCATTTGGAATCATGCACCACATTGTTTTCGATGACCCAGCCGCGGCTCCAGTGCGGACCGATCGCACCCGGCTGGAACGCCGTGGGCGGCGCCCATTGCGTGGCTGCCTGCCGCATGGTAAGACCGGACACGGTGATATAGTTGACGCCGACTTTTTCCGGCCAAAAGCAGTGAGGACGCACACTGATCTCCATCACGGCTTCGTTCGGATCGACATCTCCGCAAAACACGAAAAATTCCGTCGTCGTATCGGTGACACGGCAGAACCACTCGCGGCGATCGGCGTTGTCGCGTATCGTTTCCGTTTCGAACAACGCTTCGCCGTTGCAAAACACCTCGCCCACGTGGCGTACCCGCCCGAACCCGTCGTACCAGTCGCCACCCAATTCTTCGGCGTACGGGTGAAACGCCCCAAACCATTCATTGGGGACGGCGCTTTTCCAGACCCCGTGGCCCACAGACTGCCAATCGCGCACGATCTCCGCTCCGGTAATGATCGGCTTGGCGCCGTCGGCAGCGCGATAGACAATCGGATGATCCACCGTCCCTCCGCGCAGCGGATTGACCCATTCGCGATACAGACCGTCGCCGATCACAATCTCGTCGCCCGGCACGGCTTTGTCCGCCGCACACTGAATCGTGCGAAAAGGACGCTGCTCGGTGCCTTCGCCCCACTCCTCGGCGTTTGCCGAAACATAGTAAATCATGCCCCTATCCTCTCCCGCTTCGCTGGATTTGCCCACAATATAGCACGGCGTTTCGGGCCTGTCAAGAGAAAAAGCAGATGCGGTGTTGCCGCCAAATATCAGAGCGTTTTGCCCTTGCTTTTTTCGCCGACAGACGACGGGCAAAGGTGCGCCAACGGACACGCGCCGCATTTCGGCGACCGTGCGGAACACACATCCCGTCCAAACAACACGATACGATGGCAGAAATCACTGCTCTCCTCCGGCGGCAGCAGACGGCGCAGCGCCGTTTCCACCTTCAGCGGATCGGTACTGCTGCACAGCCCCAGCCGATTGGCAATGCGGATACAATGCGTATCGGCGATGACCACCCCCGGCACGTGATACACATCGCCGCAAATGAGGTTGGCGGTCTTGCGCCCCACGCCGGGCAGACGCGTCAGTTCCTCGATGGTATCCGGCACGCGTCCGCCGTATTCGTCGCGCAGCATCCGCGCCATCGCCACGATGTCGCGGGATTTGATCTTATAGAATCCGCAGGAATGAATGTACGGCTCGACATCCTCCGGCGTCGCGTCCGCGAACGCATCCAGCGTCGGAAAACGCGCAAACAGCGCCGGCGTCACCAAGTTGACCCGTGCGTCGGTGCACTGGGCGGACAGGCGCACCGCGATCAGCAGTTGCAGCGGATCGCGGTATTCCAGCGAACACACCCCGTCGGGATACCGCTGTTTCAGCACCTCCACTGCCTCCAGCGCCACGGCTTTTTTCTGTGCGACCGTCATAAGCATACCTCCCGCATTTGATGGACAAATCATAGCACAAATCGGCGAGTTTTGTCAATCGCGGGGCTGTTTCTTGCGCAAAACCAAGTCGGACAGCAGCCCCATCAAAATGCCGATCATCCACACAACGGGCGCGTTCGCCGCCAGCCCTTCGGCGTAGTCCCACATGACGAATGCGTCGGCGGCGGACAACGCCAGCTGATCGAACACCACCGCCAGCGCCGCCATCACCACCGCCAGCTGCGAACACCCGCTCCAGATATTGCGCGAAAACGCGTGCAGCCGTTCCGGCGCGTGTACCGCCTCCTGCCAAAATTTCATAAACATCCCGTTGTATCCCCCGTTCCTTTATGATATACTGTTATCATAAAGGAACGGGGCTGCCTGCGCAAGCGGGAATTGCCGCCGGAAAAGAAAGGAATCGCGTATGCAGCTTGCCGCTTCGACCGCCAATCTCTATCCCGCGCCGACCGAGCAGGCGCTGGACGACCTGCTGACGCTGGGTTTCCGCACGCTGGAGGTGTTTCTCAACACCGAATCCGAGACAGAGGACGGGTATCTGCGCGATCTGCGCCGACGGGCGGACGCAGTGGGAGCGCGTATCGTGTCGCTGCACCCGTATGCATCGCTGGTCGAGCCGTATCTGCTGTTTTCCGCCTATGAGCGGCGTTTTCGGGACGGACTGCGCATCTACGATCGGATGTTTCACGCTGCCGCCATGCTGGGCGCGGATTTTCTGGTGTTGCACGGCGACCGCGAAGGCGGCGTACTGGACGATGAAGCGTTCGCCGCGCGGTACGCGGCGCTGTACGATCTGGGGCGCACCCACGGCGTGACGCTGCTTCAGGAAAATGTGGTGCGGTTTCGCGCATGTCGCCCGAACATGGTGCGCACCATGCGGCAGCGGCTCGGCGACAAAGCGCGGTTCGTGCTGGATGTCAAGCAGTGCGAACGGGCGGGCGTGACCGTCGAGGAGATGATCGACGCGATGGGCGACGCCATCGCGCATGTGCACATCAGCGACTGCGACGACGCGCACGATTGTCTGCCGCCCGGCGGGGGACAACGGGATTTTGCCGCGTTGTTCCGTCGGCTGCGGGACGTGGGGTTCGACGGCGCGGTCACCATCGAGTTATACCGCCACAATTTCGGCGACCCCGCCGAGCTTTGGGACGCGGGACGGTATCTGACGCAATTTTTGGCGGAAAAATAGCCTTCCCCCGCCGAGGAAGAAAACTG
>CAJKXG010000158.1 GCA_905203795.1 uncultured Oscillospiraceae bacterium
TCGCTACCGGTGGATTTTGAGTCCACTACGTCTGCCAATTCCATCACACCGGCACGTAGCATTCGTAAGTATACACCATCCCGCCGAAAAATGCAAGCACTTTTTCTATTTTCTTTCAGATTTGTGCGATTTGCGCCTTGTTTTTGTGTGTCGTTTCCTGTAAAATAAAAGAAAGATTCCGGTTCACGTGGGGATGGGCGGGATCATGAGGAGGAGCGGCATGTCTTGCGATTTACATACACATACCAAACTGTCGGACGGTTCACTCGGCATTGAAGAGCTGATCGTACTGGCAAAACGGCGGGGTCTGACCGCGTTGGCGGTTACGGATCACGACACCGTGGCGGCGGCGACGCGCGCGGTCAACATCGGTCGGCGGCAGGGGATCAACGTCATCCACGGCGTGGAGCTGTCCACATGGGACTACGCGCGGGAGCGGCGGGCGCACCTGCTGTGTTATCTGAGCGAATACCCCGACCGGCTGGAGGGGCTGTGTCGCCGCGTGGCGGAGGGCCGCAAAAAGACGGCAGTGGAGATGGTGCGCAAGGTGATGCGCTATTACCCGATCTCCACCGAACTGATTATGCGGTGTGCCACAGGCAGCACCAATATTTACAAGCAGCATATCATGCACGCACTGATGGATGCGGGCTATGCGGACAGCATTTACGGTGAGGTGTACGAGAAGCTGTTCGGACCGGAGGGCGTGGCAAAAGCGACGGTGATCTATCCCGATGTACACGAGGTGTTGCAGCAGATCCACGAGGCGGGCGGCATCGCCGTGTTGGCGCACCCGTATCAGTACGACAGCATCGCGCTGATGGAGGAGCTGACGGCGGAGGGGCTGGACGGTGTGGAAGCGTACCATCCGTCCAACGACGAACAGCGCCGTACGCAGTTGCTGGCTTATGCCGCCGACCATGGATTGTTGGCGACCGGCGGTTCGGATTTTCACGGCATGTACACCTCGAAACCGCGTCCGCTGGGCAGTGCCGGCGTGCCGGACGAGGCGGCGCAAGCGCTGGTTGCCTATCGTGACAAACACAGAAAAACGGTTAAATGAAAGGATGATTCAACATGGCCTATCAATTTACCCCGAGCGGGGTCTGTTCGCAGCGTATCACATTTGAATTGCAGGACGGCATACTGCACAATGTCCGATTTGCAGGCGGTTGCAGCGGCAACACGCAGGGTGTGGCGGCGCTGGTGGAGGGCATGGCGGCGGAGGAAGCCGTCAAGCGGCTGAAAGGCATCCGTTGCGGCATGCGCCCCACCTCTTGTCCCGACCAGTTGGCGCGCGCCATCGAGCAGGCAATGGCGAAAGAGTGAAGTAACCCCCGAAGAACACTGCTAAGCGGTGCTCTCCGGGGGTTTTTCCTACACATTCCCAGCGATACGGCGATTTTACGGCGAAAAAACGCAGTCTCTATTTCAGCGGGTGCACTTTGCGGAACACCGCTACGTGGTGTTTGCTCAGCCGCTTGTCGCAGTGCAGACTGCCGAAAAACCAGCTGCGGCAGGTTACGCGCTCCTCCAGCTGATTGAGATATACATTCACGCCGTCCAAGCGTTTGTTCGATATATCGAGATACCCGTCCGCCTTGCCGGACGGCTCGTGCGTGAGGATATAATCCACCTCGTGGCCCGCTTTTTCCAGCCGCCGCAGCCCCGCCGTCATCTCCTCCGCCGAGGGCATTTCCTGCTCCCACCAGGTTTTGTGTGCCTCGCGCAGTTCGTGCTCGGCACTTTCGCCGCCGCCGAATGTGAAAATCCGCACGCCTTCCGGCTCGTATAGCTCGCCGCGCAGCAGATGCCACACGTTGTCCGCGATGCGCTGTGCGCGACCGCCGTGCCACTCCTCGACGGGGTAGTCGGCGAGCAAATCAAAATTTTCATGTACGCCGTCGAGAAACGCGACGGTGTATTTGAGACGGCTGAGCTTTTTCAGTGCCGCCTTTTCCTTGCGCGAATCGTTCCATATAAACCCGAAATCACCGCATACGAAAAGCGTATCGCCCTTTTTCAGCCGCCGAAGGGCGGGGTCGGCGAACCGCGAGAGATCGCCGTGCATATCGCCGGTTACATAAAGCATGGATTATGCATCCTTTCCAGAGAAAAATTGATGAAAAACAGCGCATTTCGTGATTGCCGATTGCAAAGAACGCGCGGAAATGCTATACTGTATATGAATACGGAGAAAATGCTCTCCTTACAGTATATCAGATTTTCGGAGAATGTCTATGAAAAAAGTGTGTGCGATCGGAATTTGTATCGTTTTATGGCTGACTGCCGTGCTGCTGCCGGTCAGTGCGGTCTCCTATACGCTGCCGGAGGACATGAAGCTGAGCGCCAAATCCGCCATATTCGTCAGTCTCGGCGCGACGCCGGAGGCGGATACCGTGCTGTACGAGCGGGACGCGGATACGCCGCGTGCGCCTGCCGCCATGCTGCGCATGATGGTGGGCTGCTATGCCGTCAAGCTGATCCGTGAACAGTCGATGGACACGGACACCGTGACCGGCACGTATACGTTGGCGTGTGACAACATCATCACCGGCACGGGACTGGGCACCGCCAATCTCAAGATCGGCGATGTGTGGACGCTGAAGGATATGCTGACCGTTTCCATGATGGAGACGGCGGCGGACGCGTGCGTGACCATGGCGGTCACGCTGTCCGGCAGCGTGGAGGCGTTTGTCGCGGGCATGAACGAAATGGCGCAGGAGATCGGCTGCGAAAACACGGTATTTGTCAATGTGACGGGGCTGGACGCGGCAGGGCAGTACACCACCGCGCGGGATATGATGAAGATCACCCGCCGTGCGATGGAATATCCCGAGCTGGTGGAGATGCTTTCGCAGCCGCAGTATAAGGTGAAGCCGGTCAAGGGAGCGGAGCAGGTTCGCGCCAATTCCAACGGCATGATCCGCACCATCACCGACAGCTACTATCGCCGCCTGTCCTTCGGACGCACCGGCTTCACGGACAACGCGGGTCGCTGCATGGCGGCGGTCGCGCAGGACAACGGGTATGAGTACCTCGCAGTGGTGATGGGGTGCGCCAAGGAGGACGGCAGCGACTACGCGCTGGCGCATTACGAGGACATGCGGGCGTTGTGCGAATGGGGCTTCTCCAACTTCACCTATAAAACGCTGATCAGCAAGAACCAGCCGGTGACACAGTTGTCGGTGGATCTGGCATGGTCGCGGGATACGCTGCCGCTGGTGGCGGAAACCGATTTTTCCACGATCGTGGAAAAGAATCTCGACCCCAGCACGGTGCGGGTCGTGCCGGTGCTGGATCAGCAAGGGGCGGTGGACGCGCCCATTGAAAAGGGCACGGCGTACGGCAAAGCCGAACTGTATATCAACATCGACCAGAAGATCGGCGAGGTGACGCTGATCGCGGGCGAATCGCTGGAACGCAGCGATGTGCTGGCGCTGTGGCGGTCGTTTCGCGCGTTTCTCGCTTCGCCGTGGCTGTATATCATTCTCGGACTGCTGCTGGTGATGATCGCGGCGTATATCATCCTGAGTATTCTGCACAACCGCCGTCGCCGCCGTTACAAGGGCGGTCCGCGCTTGCGTCGTTGATCAAACGGGAGGAATCATCATGCCGGAATTGACCAATATCGCGTATATCCGTGCGCTCCTTGAGCGTCACGGATTTTCCTTTTCTAAAAAGCTGGGGCAAAATTTTCTCATCGCCCCGACCGTCTGTCCCCGTATGGCGGAAGCCTGCGGCGCGACGACGGACAGCGGTGTGCTGGAGATCGGCCCCGGCATCGGCGTGTTAACGCGGGAACTGGCGAAGCGCGCAGGCAAAGTGGCGGCGGTGGAATTGGACGATCGTCTGTTGCCTGTGCTGGACGAGACGCTGG
>CAJKXG010000159.1 GCA_905203795.1 uncultured Oscillospiraceae bacterium
CCCTTGCAACATTTTCCTACCCCCAGTATACTACACTATAGTGCAAAAAGCTACCCCTTTTTTGAAAATTTTCGGGGGTATCTTTTTGTAATCATGGATTTTCCAACATTTTTATCTTATGGAAAAGAAAAAAGTGCAAATACTCATGCAAGTTTTATAGACTGTTTACAATTCTTGTGGTATGATTGAATAAAATAGGAAGTATTGAATCAAGGAAGGAGGCGTCGCCCTGCTTTGGCGGGACGACCCGAAACGTATGATCGAAGTCAACAATCTGAGCAAGCGGTATGGCGCCCATCTGGCGGTGGACGACATCAGCTTCCACGTGGAGGAAGGCGAGATCCTCGGTTTCCTCGGACCGAACGGTGCGGGTAAGAGCACCACGATGAACATTCTGACCGGCTATCTGTCCGCCAGCGAAGGCACGGCGCGCATCAACGGCTACGACGTGCTGGAGCAGCCGGATCAGGCGAAATCCAGCATCGGCTATCTGCCGGAACAGCCGCCGCTGTATCTGGATATGACGGTGCGCGAATATCTGGATTTCATGTACGAGCTCAAGCGCTGCCGCCTGCCGCGGCAGGAGCACATCGCCGAGATCTGCAAGATCATGAAGATCGAGGATGTGTACGGACGGCTGATCAAAAACCTGTCCAAGGGCTATCGCCAGCGCGTCGGCATGGCGCAGGCGTTGATCGGCAATCCGCCGGTGCTGGTGCTGGACGAGCCGACCGTCGGTCTCGACCCCAACCAGATCATCGAGATCCGTTCGCTGATCAAGAGTCTCGGCAAACACCACACCGTCATCCTCTCATCGCACATCCTGTCCGAAATCGAGGCGGTGTGCGACCGCGTGGTCATCATCAACAAAGGGCGGATCGTCGCGGACGCCACCGCGTCCGAGCTGTCGCGGCAGTATTCCTCCGACCACC
Source organism: uncultured Oscillospiraceae bacterium (assembly GCA_905203795.1). Taxonomy (GTDB): domain Bacteria; phylum Bacillota; class Clostridia; order Oscillospirales; family Acutalibacteraceae; genus CAJKXG01. The sequence goes on from CAJKXG010000159.1 coordinate 933, forward strand.
GTCTGATGGTACGGGCGGCGGGCCCCGAAAAAGAGCTGGAGGTGCTGCTTTCCCGCATCGGCGGCGTGAAACGCCTGACCGCGCTCGGCATGAAAGAGCCGGGGGTGTACGAATTCTCCATCGAGCCGGAGGACGGCGCGGATGTGCGGCGGGAGATTTTCAGCCGCCTTTCCGAACGCAACTGGCCGTTGCTGGGCATGAAGTCGATGGAAATGTCGCTGGAGGAAATCTTCATCGCGCTCACGCATGAGCAGCTTCCGCCCGCGGCCATCAGACGCAACGCCAAGCAGGCGAAACGCGAAAAGCCCGCATCTTCCACCATTCTGGATAAACCCAACAAAGGAGGCGACCGCACATGAGCGCCGTATTCAAGCGGGAATTCCGCACATATTTCACCGCGCCGATCGGCTATTTTGTGTTGGCCATCGTATTTGTATTTTCCGGCTTCTTTTTCTATACATATAATATGTACGGCGGCAGCGCCGACTTGACCGGCGTGTTCAGCTCGCTGTTCATCGTCTCGCTGCTGGCGGTGCTGCCGGTGCTGACAATGCGCCTGTTCAGCGACGAAAAGCGCCAGCGCACCGACCAAGCACTGCTGACCGCGCCCGTACGGCTGACCGGCATCGTGCTCGGCAAGTTCTTTGCCGCATTGGCGGTGTTTGCCATCGCCATTTCGATCACGCTGGTCTACGCGATGGTGATCGCGTTCTCCGCAGTGCCCGACTGGTCGGTCATCCTCGGCAACTACTTCGGTCTGCTGTTGCTCGGCGGTCTGATCATCTCCATCGGCACGCTGATCTCCTGCCTGACGGAAAGCCAGTTCATCGCGGCGCTCGGCACGTTTGCCGCTTCGTTCGGCTTGATGATGATCGATTATCTGACCAGTGTGTTTTCCGCAAAAGCGTGGCTGGTGACGGTGGTCAATTTCCTGTCCCTGTCCCGCCGCTACAGCAATTTCACCGCCGGCATTATCAATTACAGCGACGTGGTGTTTTTCCTCAGCTTGCAGGCGCTGTTCCTGTTTTTGACAGTGCGCGTGCTCGACCGCAAACGCTGGAGCTGACGCTCGGACACAGTTTGGTAGAAAGGAATGGGCAAATCCAATGAATCAGACTCCCAATGAACACGATAAACTGCCGGAAATCAACACGGATGAAACGGCGGAAACCGTGGATATCGAAGAGGTTACGGAAGCGGCGGACGCCGAACAGGACATCCCTGTGAAAAAACGCAAAAAAGGACCCAACCGCAAGCTGCGCTACGGTGCGACGGCAACCGCGCTGACAGCGGTCGTCATCGCGGGCGTGATCCTGCTCAATGTGGTGGTGGGCATCCTCAACGACCGCTACCCGCTCAATCTCGACCTGACCGCCGACAAGGAATTCACGTTGTCGGAGGAAAGCGTCAAGGTCGCACAGTCCGTGAAGGATGACGTGGAGGTCGTGGTGTTCCGCGCCGAGAGCAACTACAGCTCGCCGAATTACGGCTCGGATGATCTCGACGGTGTGATACGCCAGTTCTACGAGGCGATGAAGCAGTACGGCGTTCGTTCCGGCGGCAAGGTGTCTATCCAATATTTTGACGCGACCGCCAACCCCACCAAGGTGGCGCAATACGAAAAGTATGAGCCGGATGAGAACACTATTCTGTTCCTCAGCGGCGAGCGTTCCGCCAAGCTGGCGATGACGGACCTGTTTAAATACGACGAGACTTCTTATATGTATTACGGCAGTCTGGTCGTGACCGAACCGCTGGTGGAAAAAGCCATCGCGACCAGCATCCTGAAGGTGTCCGGTTCGCTTGCGCCGGTGCTGATCTTCACCGGTCACGGCGAAAGCGAAGAGAGTATGCAGGCGGCGGAAAGCCTGCTGGATCTCAACGGCTACGAGACGGTGCGGCACGATCTGACCACCGAGCAAGAGATCACGACCGACGCCATGACAGCGATACTCGCCGCGCCGACGACCGATTTCGGCGACGAAGAGATCCTGCGGCTGCGCAACTGGCTGCAAAACGACGGCTTCTATAACCGCCATCTGGTGGTGTTTGCCAGCCAGACCAAGAGCTGCCCCAATCTCAACGAATTCCTGACGGAAGAATACGGCATCGAGATCATGGACGACGTGGCACTCGAAACCAATTCCAGCAACTATTACATGTACCCGTACTACGCTTACGGCGACATTGCCGAATCGGATCTCACCGGCGACTTCACCGATCAGCGCGTACTGTCGCTGTTCACCCGCCGCCTGACGCTGCACAAAGACAACGACAACACCAAATCGCTGTACAACGTGCCGCTGGTGACATTCGGCAAAACAGCCAAGCTGCTGCCGCCGGATGCGGATACCGTCGATCAGGCGAAGGACGCGGACACCTATCCGATCGTGGGCGCGGCGTATGCGCACAAAGTGCTGAACGGCAGTGCGGCGGACGGCGTCGTGGAATCGTATGTGGCGGTGTTCGGCAGCGAGGCGTTTCTCAACAACTATCTGCTGACCTATGTCAGCAACGCGGAAAACGGCGACATGTTCATGTCGGTGTTCAACACCTTCTCCGGCAGCAGCGATACGGTGACCATCTCCGCCCGTTCGGTGACGCAAAACACCATCACGCTGGATTCCGGCACGCAGACGCTGGTCGGTATCATCATCTTCACGATTGCACTGCCGCTGGGCACGCTGCTGATCGGTTTGATCGTGTTCCTCAAACGTCGTCATTTGTGATGACCGCCCTGTAGACCCTACATACCCTACAGAAGGGAGAAAAGTATGAATACCCCCAACGAAAATCATACCCCCGAGACACAGCAAACGCCTACCGCGGCGGAAGCGTTCGGCGACAAACTGCCCACGCCGCCCCGTCGCAAGCGGCGGCGGCTGTGGATTC
>CAJKXG010000160.1 GCA_905203795.1 uncultured Oscillospiraceae bacterium
AGCCATATTAAATAGAAAAATAGAAAAACTTTGTCGTAAATATACACAAATAAATTCCATAAAATAGGTTTACAAAATCTGCTTTTTCGCATATACTATATATGTAGCTACAGGAAGGAAAAATATCAGCAAAAAATAGTATGAGAAAAATATGCACAAAGGAGGAACGTCTCATGAAAAGGAAAAGGAAGCTCCGTCTGATCTCTGTCGTATTGTCACTGGTGCTGATGTTGTCCCCCTTGGCGATGATACAAACCAGTGCGGCACAAAACACAAATTTGAAAGAGAATACCTATTATTGTATCAAAAGCTATTACACAGGGAAATATCTTACTGTCAATGTCGGTAGTAACGGTGCGAATCTTTACCTTAGCAATTATACCGGCAAAGATAATCAACGTTTTCTTCTCTGGTATAATGCTGTTCAGAATGCTTATTTGATCACCTCTGCGCTTTCAAGTACGATTCTTTGCGTCGCTCCCGCCGCTGCTGTAACGAATAGTAATGTAGCGTTGCGCACCGCCAATGCGAGCGCGTGCCAATATTGGGATCTTTCCGATTACACTTCCGGTAGCAATACCGTTTCGATTAAGAATAAAGGAAACACCTCTCTGGCACTCAGTTGTAATTCGGGCGACGGCAGTTCCGGCGGAACTTCCAGCAGTGCTGCAGGGAATGTGTATATTAACACGTACAGCGCGTCTTCCTTTAATTATCGTTGGTATATAGAAAAATACAGTGAAGAAATGCCATTGGGTCGGTTGGGAAGTGTTGATTTTACTGGTTGCTTTCAGGAAAAAGAAGGAAATATAGTATATACTTTCAATGTTACAACGCCAGGGACGTACGCGCTGAAAATCACAAGAGAAAACGGGTCGTCATCAGCCAATGATGATGATACGGTAATGACGCTATATAGCAATGGTCAAGAAATCACAAACGGCTCAAGTAGCACTTATTCTTACTTATCAAAGTATTTAGATGCGGGTAATTACGTAGCAATAATCACTAATGCATCAAACCAGACATCGTCCGTAAAATCTTATTTGACAATTACACGCTCTGGAGAAAGGTATGGTTCGCTAGAAACGTATACTCAGTTAACGGATAATTTAAAAAAGATTGGTGATGCTACGCCATCTCCCTCTAGTTGGGCTTATTACAATTGTTTGGGCTACGCATTAGGTCTTGGAAGTTGGGAGGCTATAGAAGGAGAAATGGGTTTTGGCAGTTTAAGCGATGTCGATGAAATGATGGAAGGTTACGGATACGAACGAACATCTACACTGACCAATGATTGTATTATCGCTTATGGTACAACAACATACATAATGCACTTCGCCAAATATAGTAATGGTATTGTAAAAGCAAAATTAGGTATCACTGAATTAGTGGAACATTATAAAACAGATTCGTATTATGATACATACTATGTCGATGTGACTTACAATGGCCAACCTGCAAAAATAAACATCGCATATAAAAGTCCAGTGGCATACTATACTAAAAAACAATGTAAAAAGTAAGTATAGTTACGATACACTACTTTGAAAGGAAGATCAAGATGAAAGCAAAGCAGGTAGCCCAAAGAACTATCCTTATTGCAAGCATTTATTTGATGACGGCAATTGCAGTCACGTTAGGCGTGATCTGGTCAAGCGGTGCGAAAGCGCCGGTGTTTTCCAGCTATGAAAAATTGTCGCAGGAGCGAGAGTGGGACGCGAAGCTGGAAAAAGCGCTGGAGGTAGCGCATAACACCGGATCGGTTCTATCTACCATACCGATTTTTGCCTATCACGATGCTTATCGTATCGTGTATGAGCTGGGACCGGAAGTGGTGCCGTATATTTTGGACAAGGTCGAGGAGAGCGGTCAAAACGGATTTGATCAGATGTTTTTGGTTAAAGCTGCCGCTTACAATTTGCAGCTATATGAATTGTACCGACCGGAAGACACATCTGTTTATGCCGATGTTTTGGAAAAGCACAATGCCCATTCCCCGCAAAACTACGCCTTTTTCTTCCGCGTTTTTCTTGATGAAGTGCCGGAACTGGTGAATAAAATCTGCGATTCCAGACAGCCGCAAGAGCAAAAGCTGCAAGCGCTTGATCGGCTGGGCGTGGCGGCGCTGCCGTATTTGGCGCAGCGGATCGAGAAAGGCGAAACGCAGTGGAAAGTCTGCTTTGAAAATCAACTGCTGGGGCTGTCGACAGACGAGCGATTTGAGCATTTGAATTTGCAAGAACTTTCCCTAAACGCCGATCACCTTGAAAATCCCGAGGCCATCGGCATCAGTGAAATGCCCAAGACGGTGGACGATTTCTATGCGATGAAGCAACCGCATGTGAAGCCTGTCGATGTGGACAAATGGATCGGCGACCACGCCGTCACGCTGGACGCGGTGCAATACGCCTGCGAACGTTGAAGGAATCAAACGCAACAAGCCGCGGATACCTTTCGGTGTCCGCGGCTTGTTTTGGCGTTTATTTTAATTTTCTGAGCAGGAACGCATCCAGCATGATGCGTCCGAGCGGGCGCGTCTCGCGAAACAGCAGCGGCAACACCAACGCGGTGAAAATTTCGGTCGCCAGTGTCGCGACCGCCGCGCCGAGCGGACCGATGACGGGGATCAACCACGCGTTGAGGATCAGATTCAGCACAGCGCCGCCGCCGGCGAAAAATTTTACGTAGCGGCTGTACCCTTCGCACACGATCCAGATGCCGCGTGTCGTGCCCATCAGCGAAAACAGGCGCGACCAGATCAGCAGCGGCAGCACGGCGATGGATTCGCCAAACGCCTCTCCGTACAGCAGCAAAATGATCGGGCGGGCAAGCAGCGTGATCGCCAACGCTGCCGCGATATTGCCCCAGATGATGGCGGCGTACAGCCGCCGATACCGCCGCAGATAGCCGTCGCGGTCGGTGGTCCGCGCCGACATGATCATCGGGCGGGCGGAGTCGATGACGGCGATCGGCACAAACATCCACATATTGCAGATTTTTGCCGCCGCGTCGTAGATGCCGACCGCGTGTTCTCCCGCCATCGAACCGAGCATGATCTTGTCCATTTGGGTGTACACCGTGATCAGCAGGGCGGAGAGAATAAACGGGCGGCTGAGTGCGAGCAGGTATTTCGCCGTGGCGGCGGAAAATTTCAGCGGATAGGCGGCGGTTTTGCGATAAAACAGCAGCAGCATCGCGCCGATGATGAACGCATCGGTCACGGTTGCCAGTGCGAACCAATACACGTCCGCGCGCAACGCGACCAGTGTCAGCCGCAGCCCGCACACCAACAGGAAAGAAATAAACTTTGCCATGGCGGTATATCGCGATTGCAACTGCGATTGAAACCAAAAATCGAGCGTGTCAAACGCCACAAACAGCAACGACACCGATTGGATGAGGGTGATGACCAAAATCAGCGGTTTGCCGGGGTTGAGCAGCAGCACCGCCACGGCGGTCATGCCCACCGCCGCGACAGACGACAGCAGCCGCAGCCCGATGGTGGTGCCCAGCAGCTTGCCCGCGTCCTCACGGTTGCGGATGATCTCGTTGACGAGAATACTGTCAATGCCGAGCTTACAGACAATGGTGAAAATGCTGATGAACGACGCGCCGTAATCGATCAGACCCGCGTTGGACGGTCCGAGATACCGCGCAGTGAGCGAGGTGGTGATCAGCGACAGCGCCAGATGCAGTACGCGTTCGCACAAGATCCAGCCGGTGTTGCCGAGAAACCGTTTGGCGGCGCTTGGTCCGCTGTGCTGCCGGCTCATGCCGCCGCCTCGCCGCGTTTTT
>CAJKXG010000161.1 GCA_905203795.1 uncultured Oscillospiraceae bacterium
GGCGCTTTTGAACCGTCAAGTTTAATCGAAAGAACGGAGAATACCATGGAGTTCGTAGAAGCGATTCTGCAAAACCGTGTGTTGCTGTGCGCGATTCTCGGATGGTTTTGCGCGCAGGTGCTGAAAACGATCCTGCATATGATCCTCACCGGCAAATTCAACGGTGAGCGGCTGTGGGGCGCGGGCGGGATGCCCAGCGCGCATTCCGCCATGGTGTGTGCGCTGACGGTGTCCGCGGCGCGGTTCGAGGGGATCAGCTCGCCTGTGTTTGCGCTGGCGGTGATGTTTGCGTTTGTCACGATGTATGACGCCATGGGCGTGCGGCGGGAGGCCGGCGTGCACGCGCGGCTGCTGAATAAATATCTCAATCAATTGGAAACGCAGAATGCCGATCTGGACGGCGACGGCATACCCGACCGACAGGTGGAGGAAATCGACCTCAAGGAGTTCATCGGACATACGCCGCTGGAAGTGCTCGGCGGCGTGCTGCTCGGCATTTTGGTCGGCGTGCTGGTGCCGGGCGTTTGAACGGGGAAGGTGCATCATGAAGGACATACAGGAACGAACAGGCGCCCTGCCGACGCCGGAAGAACTGAAAGCGATGTCGTACGACGAGCTGGATGCGCTGTGCGCACAGCTTCGTCATCTGCTTATCGACGCGGTGGCGCAAAACGGCGGACATCTGTCCTCCAATCTCGGCGTGGTGGAGCTGACCGTGGCGCTGCACAGGGAGTTTTCTTTTCCGCAGGACAAGCTGGTCTGGGACGTGGGGCATCAGTGCTATACGCATAAACTGCTGACCGGTCGCGACGGTCGGTTTGATACGCTGCGGCGGGAAGGCGGCATCTCCGGCTTTCCGCGCCCCTGCGAAAGCGCGACCGACAGCTTTATCGTCGGGCACAGCAGCACCTCCGTGTCCGCTGCCAACGGGCTGGCGAAAGCGAAGGAACTGCTGGGCGAGGACGGCTATGTGATCGCCGTGATCGGCGACGGTGCGATGACGGGCGGGCTGGCGTATGAGGGGCTGTGCAACGCCGGACGCAGCAAGGACAAGCTGATCGTCGTGCTGAACGACAACCGCATGTCCATCAGCCGCAACGTCGGCTTTGTGGCGCGGCATCTCGCCAAGCTGCGGGTGCAGACGCGGTATATCCGTTTCAAAAAAGCGGTGGGGACGGTGCTGAATCACCTGCCGCTGATCGGGGCGCCGCTGTATCGCTGGGTGGCGAATAAAAAGATATGGATGAAAAAGTCCCTGTACGCGGGCAGTACGATGTTCGAGGATATGGGGTTCTACTATCTCGGTCCGATCAACGGGCATCAGCTGCCGGAGCTGACCGAGGCGCTGCGGACGGCCAAAAATCTCAACCGTCCGGTGCTGATCCACGCGGTGACGGTCAAGGGCAAGGGCTATCCGCCCGCCGAGGAATGCCCCGATCTGTATCACGGTGTGAGCGGATTTGATGTAGCGACGGGCAAGACTGCGCCCCCGACGCCGACTTTTTCCTCGGTGTTCGGCGAAAGTCTGTGCGCGCTGGCGGCGGAGGACAACACAATCTGCGCCATGACGGCGGCGATGAAAAGCGGTACGGGACTCGGCAAATTCGCCGACCGCTTTCCGAATCGGTTCTTCGATGTGGGCATCGCGGAGGAGCATGCGGTGACGTTTTGCTCCGGTCTGGCGCAGGGCGGGATGCGACCGGTGTTTGCGGTGTATTCCACCTTTTTGCAGCGCAGCTATGACCAGATTCTCAACGACACGGCGCTGATCAACAGCCATATTGTGCTGGCGGTCGACCGCGCGGGTGTCGTGCCGGACGACGGCGAAACGCATCAGGGCATTTTCGACGTGGCGTTTTTGCGCACGATCCCGCATGTGACCATCTATTCGCCCGCGACCTTTGAGGAACTGCGCTTGCAGCTCAAGCAGGCGATCTACGATGCGGAAGGCGTGGCGGTGGTGCGCTATCCCAAAGGAGAGGAGCTGCCGATGCCGGCGGGCTACCGAGCCGGTTACAAGCCGTTTACGCTGCTGCACGCGGACGGCGCGGAGGTGCTGCTCGTGACATACGGACGCGTGTTTGCCAACGTGCTGACGGCGGCGAAATTGCTGAACGAGCGCGGCGTGGCGGTGTCTGTGCTGAAGCTGAACCGCGTGCATCCCATCGAGCGGGAATGCGTCACGGCGGCGATGCCGTATTATCGTGTGATTTTCTTTGAAGAGGGCATCCGCAACGGCGGTGTGGGCGAATGGTTCGGCGACCGTTTGGTGCAGCAGGGCTACGCACGCGGCTATGAGATCGTGGCAGCGGAGGGCTTCCTCGACACCTGCACCACGGCGGCGGGTCTGCGCCGACTGGGGCTGGATGTGGACAGCATCATCCGCAAGGTGGCGGGCGACGGGTTTGATCTGTCGCCGGAGCAAGCGCCGGAGGAAACGACCGATGGCGAATGAAACGGCGCGGCTGGATGCGGTGCTGGTGGCGCGCGGCGCTGTCGGCGGACGCGAAAAGGCGAAGGAATTGATCGCGGGCGGTTTGGTGACGGTCAACGGCCAGACGGCGACCAAACCGTCCATGCCGATATCGCCGACCGATGTGCTGACGTGGGACAACAGCGGGCAGCGCTATGTCGGGCGCGGCGGGTACAAACTGGAACGGGCGCTGGAGCTGGCGGAGATCCCGGTGGCGGGGGCGGTCGCGATGGATGTGGGCGCGTCCACCGGCGGGTTTACCGATTGCCTGTTGCAGCACGGGGCGCGGCATGTGTATGCCGTGGACGTGGGGCACGACCAGCTTCATCCGACGCTGCGGGCGAATCCCGCCGTCACGGTGCTGGAAGGCATGGATGTGCGGCGTACCGACGAGTTACGGGCGGCGCTGGACGAGCCGCCGACCGTGTGTACGGCGGATGTGTCGTTCATCTCGCTGACGGTTGTGCTGCCGTCGATTTTGCAGGTGCTGCCGAAGGGCGCGTGGCTGGTGTGTCTGATCAAGCCGCAGTTTGAGGCGGGGCGCGCGGCGATCGGCAAAAACGGCGTGGTCAAGCAGCCGTCGGCGCACAAAACGGTGCTGCGCACGGTGTGCGAACAGTTTGCGGCGCAGGGCTGCCGCTTGCATGCTCTTGCGCCGTCGCCCATCCGCGGCGGTGAGGGCAACGCGGAATATGTGTCGGTGTGGCGGTATGCGTCGGACGATGCGTCCCCACCGAACATGCCGGATATTGACGCGCTGGTGAAGGAAGCGCTGGGGAATAAGGGGGCAGACAGATGAAAATCGCGGTCATTGCCAACGACGCAGCGGCGGGCGTGGGTGCGGCGCTGCCGGTGGTGTGCGCCAAATTGCGACAGCTCGGCGCAGAGGTGTTGTTGCCGGAAAACGGCGTTTTTCCGTCCGACGTCGTGGACGCCCCGATCGCGGCTGCCGATGTGGTGGTGGCGATGGGCGGCGACGGGACGATCATTCACGTCGCCAAACGCGCCGCGCGGCTGGACAAAGCGGTGCTCGGTATCAACTGCGGTCAGCTCGGCTTTATGGCGGGGTTGGAAGCGGACGAGCCGGAGCGATTGTCGGCGCTGCTCGCGGGGCACTATACCATTGAACCGCGCATGATGCTGCGGGTGCGGATTCGGTCGGCGGCAGGCGAGCGGTCGTTTGACGCGCTGAACGAGGCGGTGATCTCGCGCGGCGAGATGTCCCGCATGATCGAGCTGTCGGTGTATAACCACGCGCAGCCGGTGGTCAGCTACCGCGCGGACGGCGTGATCGTGGCGACCCCGACCGGTTCCACTGCCTAT
>CAJKXG010000162.1 GCA_905203795.1 uncultured Oscillospiraceae bacterium
GCCTGTTTGAGGAGACGGCGAACAACGAAAAAGAGCACGCGGAAATCTGGTTTCGCAAGCTGCACGGCGATAGTGTGTCGTCCACGGCGGAAAATCTCGTCGATGCCGCTGCGGGCGAGCATTATGAATGGACGGAGATGTACGCCGATTTCGCCGCCACCGCCCGCGAGGAGGGGTTTACCGACCTCGCGGCGCTGTTTGAGTTGGTGGGGAAGATCGAGAGCGCCCATGAGCAGCGTTTCCGCAAGCTGCAAGACAACATCGAGACGGGCAAGGTGTTTCACCGTGAGGCGAAAACGGTGTGGATCTGTCTCAATTGCGGACACATTCACACCGGCGAGCAGCCGCCGCAAATTTGCCCCGTTTGCGGCAAACCACGTGCGTATTTTCAATTGCACATAGCCGATTATTGAGGAGGATATCTATGGAATCGAAGAAAAAACAGGTCAAAGTGCGTGTCGCGCGTGATTCGTCGGCGAAAGGCATGGCAGAAGCCGATGTGATGCGCAACCAAAGCACCAACGGCGTGCTGTCGGATGTGCTGGGCAGCTACACCGGCACGCCTGCTGACGGCGAAATGCCCGAACAGGATCCCGACGACATCTGAACGCAAACAGGGGGCTGCAAAACAGCCCCCTGTTTATGTGTTATCGTGCCATGCGTTCGAGCAGCCACATGCAGCCGCCGAATGCCACCGAGGAAAACAAAAATAGCCAGCCGAAAGGCGCATCGCGGAAGATCGTCAGTGCTTCTCCCGCCGACGATGCGAACAGCAAGGTGACGATCAATGTGAGGATCATCATGCCGGCGGTCATGAGCAGTCCGAACAACAAACCGATGAACACCCAACTGCAGCCGCCCAGTCCGGCAGACGGGCAAAAGCGCGATCGCTTTTCCTCGCGGGTCAGCCTTTCCAGCAGCGCGGTTTTGGCGATGATGCGGCACGGTTCCGCCCATTCGTCCGGCCATTCGCCGCCAAACAAATACGTGCGGCGTGTCAGCAGACGCGCTTCTTCCAGAAAATATGCGTCAAATTCATCGGTGATCGGTTCCTGCCGTTGCTTGGTGATGGTCGATACTACGGAAATATCCAGTCCGCCTTCGGCGTCCTCGACAAACGTGACGCTGCCTTGCAACCGCTCCTTGCCGCCGACCAGACTGGTTTGCCCGCACCCGTTATTGACCAATCGAACGCCATGCAGCGGTTTTTCAAAGGAAAAGCGCGGATACGCGCCGGACAATCCGTATTGCCGCATCTGTGCCGTGATCGTGTCGCGTATTTCCGGCGACAAAAGATGACCGATCGGCTTCTCGTAATCGGCGCAGGCGGTTTGAGCGTCTGCCAGTATTTGTCGCCAAAACGGTTTGGCAGCGGGACTATGTAAAAATGCCTGCCAACGCTGCTTTTTGCGTTCCGATAACAGCGGTTCCAACTCACGATAGGGCAGCAGCGCCGCTTTTTGCGCGTCGGTGACGGTCACCGTGCCGGTGGAGCCGGAGAAAACGAGGGGGTCGAAATCGACCAGCGGCAACAGGCGGCGTTCCGCATCGTTCATGGGCAGTCCCCATTCCTGCTTGTTGCTGAGTGCCCCCAGCATGGCGCTCAACCGATCCCACGGCGCGCCCACCGTCGGCAGGTAGTCGTACAGGGTGGTTTCCACATGTGCATCGGCGAAAGACAGGTACAGGGTGGTCAGCTCGGCTGTTTCCCATGTCACAATGCGCAGCGCCAGCCAATAGCCGCAATCGGTTTGCTCGATTTCAAAATAGTCTGCCGCTTCCCAATCGGACAGCCAGGCGAAAGGCGCAACGCCTTCCAGCACCAGCGCCTCTTTTGCCGCCGGAAAATCAAGGGTATCTATGCGCACAACGCCGTCCGCGCAGGACAACGGCGGGATGCTCTCCAGTCGATCAAACGCCGTCTGCACATCTGCCGAAAGGGGGAGGGCGTGCCGCGCGGCATCGCGCTGTTCCATGCGGCGATCATAGTCCTGCTTGGCGTCGTCCAAAAATCGCAGAATATCCTGTAACGGTACATCGGGAGCAAGGGCGTCGGCGAAAGCGATCGGCAGGTCGTCGAGCACATCTGCGATGCTGCGGCGGGCGGCCTTCACGTGGGGATGTTTACACTCCAAAAGTGCGATCAACTCCGCGCGCAAATCGAGCAGTTTGTCGTCGCCCTCGCGGTAAAATTGAAAGGCCGGCATACGGCGTTCCCTCCTTTCAAGAAGAAAAGACCGCAATTGCCGGTGGCAACTGCGGTCTTGCTAAGCGAAAAAATCTTATTTGACTTCGACTTTCGCGCCGGCTTCTTCCAGCTTCGCTTTGACAGCCTCGGCATCGTCCTTGGACACGCCTTCTTTGACCGCCTTCGGCGCGCTCTCCACCAGTTCCTTCGCCTCTTTCAGACCCAGACCGGTGATTTCGCGAACCACTTTGATGACACCGATCTTCGACGCGCCGGCATCCGTCAGCACCACGTCAAACTCGGTTTTCTCTTCAGCCGCAGGAGCAGCAGCAGCGCCGCCGGCCACCACAACAGGAGCAGCAGCGGAAACGCCGAATTCTTCTTCCAGCGCCTTGACCAGCTCGGACAGTTCCAGAACCGACAGAGCTTTGACTTCTTCGATCATGCTCATAATTTTATCAGACATTGTCATATCCTCCGTTTACTTGAATTTTTGATGTTTGTCCGCTTTATTCAGCGGCAGGGGCTTCCTCGGCGGGAGCAGCTTCCTCAGCAGGGGCGGCTTCCGCAGCGGGAGCGGTTTCTTCGGCAGGGGCAGCCTCTTCGGCACCCTCGCCCTTCTTCTCCGCGATGGCGTTCAGCGCGATCGCCAGACCTCTGATCGGGCCGTTCAACACGCTGAGCAACATGGAGATGAGACCTTCCTTGGACGGCAGCTTCGCCAGTTCCTGAACACGGGCGGTGTCGATGACTTCACCGTCAATAAAGCCGGCTTTGACTTCGAACGAATCGCTCTTGTCCGCATACTCGCACAGAATGCGGGCGGCGGCGGTGTAGTCGGTGCTCACGGCGAGGGCGGTCGTGCCTTCCAGCACGCTGTCCAGACCGCTCAGACCGGTGTTGTCCGCAGCGCGGCGCAGCATCGTGTTCTTGACGACGGCGTACTCCACACCGGCTTCGCGCATCTTGCGACGCAGTGCCGTGTCGTCCGCCACCGTGATGCCCTTGTAGCTGACGATGACGCCGGCGACGGCGTTTTGCAGCTTCTCGGTCAACGCGGCGACATAGGCCTGTTTCTCTTGCAGAATCTTTTCACTTGCCAATTGAATTCACCTCCGGGTAATGGCGACCGAGGCCGCCGGAATAACCGCTGTTATTCCCAAAACGAAAGCCCTTTCTGTGAAACCACAGAAAGGGCGTATCAACGTCATTGTTCGCGCCGAAGGGCGCGGAAAATCGGTTGCTTCTGCCTCGGCAGGAACCGCGAAAGCGGTGTTACGGGCAAGCCCTCCTGCTGTCTGTGGAAGAACAGCACGACTATCATATCATAATCGTTACCAAATTGCAAGCAAAATTTTGAAAAACTTAAAATCTTGCTGCTGAGGGGGTGTGCAATCAGCCGCCCAGACGCGCCGGGTTGATCTTCACGCCCGGGCCCATCGTGGTGGCGACGGTGCAGGAGCGGATGTACTGACCCTTGGCAGCCGCCGGCTTCGCACGCACGATCGCGCCGAGCAGGGTGTCAAAGTTTTCCAGCAGCTTTTCTTTGCCGAAGGAGACTTTGCCGATCGGGCAGTGGATGATGTTGGTCTTGTCCAG
>CAJKXG010000163.1 GCA_905203795.1 uncultured Oscillospiraceae bacterium
TAATGGCGGTCGCAGCGGTTGGTCATCAGGTCGATGCCGTTGTAGCCGTTTCGCGAGGAAACGTTGATGATGTACACATCGCTGCCCGCGCCTGCCACGGCATACGGATACGGCAGTATGCTGTCCGCCGCCGGATACTGTTCGGGATAATCAAACACGATACCGCGAATGCCGCTCTTTTCCTGCAGCACCACCGTGGCGGTCGCGTCGGCGTTGCCCTTGCCGCCGTACACCTCGAAAACCGTGCCGAGATTATACGGAATACGACCGAGATCCGCCGCGCCTTTCAGTTCCACTCCGCTCGGAACCGTCAGCGACGAATCCAGACGATAGTAGCCGGCGGGCAGATACACTAGACCGCCGCCGGCCGCACCGGCCTGATCCAGCAATGCCTGAAGGGCCGCTGTCACATCGGTCGCACCGGTGGCGTCAACATCCGCCACATACAGGGTGTTTTTGGCGGGACGCGCTTCGCGCGTGCGGGTTTGCTCTTCGGTGAGCCGTTTGATCTCGTCCACTTCAATCGGCGTATGATCCACGGCGATTTGGCACAGACCGAGATTCTCGATCACCGGCTCACCGTTAAAGCGGTTACCCGTGAAAATCGCGCTGTATGTACCGACATCCAGTGTCACATGCGGCGCCTGCGTACGGAAATCGCAGTCGATCATGCTGATGGCGCCGTTGCGGGTATAAACTTCCCCGCTTTCGATCGTACTGGACAGCATGGACAGCTTAATCAGACCTTGGTGATAAATCGCCGACTCCTGCGCCCGAATCACCGTATCGGCAAACTGGATGTTGCCGTTGGTGCAGTGGTTTTCATCCTCCACAAATATGCCGACACGGCAATTATCCATCTCTATGTTGGCCAACACTTCGCCCGAGCTGCTGACGCCCTGCACATAAAGACCGATGTCGCAGTCCTCAAAGCGCAGTCCGTAGCAGTTGCCGTTCGGGAAGGAGTAAGTGCGCTGTTCTTCTCGGAATTCCTCCGTGCACTCCGAAAGCCGGAAATCCAAGCCGACGGCATAGCCCTTGATCTCGCAGAAAGCCAGATACGACCAGTCGATACGGCGCAGGATAATACCTGTCGCCATCATCTTCAGATGGGCTCTCAGTTGTTCCGCCTCTTCCGTCGAAGAAGGCGCGCCCGGCAGACCGGAGCTGATCCAATACTCCGGCGCAAAACGAATGGTGTCATACCGTCCGATATCCGCAATACCGTCAATATCCATACCGACGTCCAGCGGCGTACCGTACGCATTGTAAACATTGGGGCAACCGCTCATAGTCGGTCCCTGCTGTACCGCCATATACGAGTTGACAAACGTCACGTTGCGCACATGGCAATAACTGCCGCCGCGAATGGTGGGCGGATACGCGATCGGACCGTTTTCCGTCACGGTCTGTTCGGGATACCAGAACGTCACGTTGCGCACCATGCAGTTAGAGGTCTGCGTCAGGAAGGGGGCTGCCGAAGCATCGCCCTTGCCTGCATAAATCTTCAGAATCGTGCCTTGGATCGGCGATTGACCGTCCGGCTGTTTCCACTCACCGCACATGGTCACGCCCTTGGGAAGCGTGAGAGTGCCGTCCAGGCGATACTCGCCTGCCGGAATAAACAGCGTGCCGCCGCCTACGCTCTCCAGACCGTCCAGCAAGCTCTGGATGATCGGCGTGACGTCGTCCTGCGCAGGATCTTTTCCCTCAAAATGCTCGCTGTCCAAATAATCCGCCAGATTATACCCCATCACCACGTCGTCAGTGGTGTCATATTCCTCGGAGATCGGCGCCAGCTCCCACTTCGGCGCTTCGGGAATAAAGCTGCCGTCGCCGATACGGTCTTCTTCCTCCGACGGCGCCGGTTTATCGGTATCTACCAGTCGGACATTGCAGATTTTCAAGCGGATGCTTTCGCCGAAATTGCTTTTGATACCGACGATGTACACACGCATGAAATTGATATTGCTGAAATCAATGGGATCAGCCGGATCGTTCATATTGAACGTGGAGAGCGGGATGCACTGGCGCACCCATGCCCCCTGTTTCCACTGCAATTTACTGACCGGACAGTTGATTTCCTGCCGATCGTTCGTGCCGGAACTGGAAAACTCAATCTGTCCGACGCCGCTTTGCAGCGCTTCCAGATTTCCTTCCATAAACAGATCCATCTGAAGGCTCAGGTTGGGTTTCACGGTACCGTCCTCATTCAGATAGCCGTCCTTTTTGAGATCAATCGGCGTGCCGAAGCGCAGCGCGGGATTGACCAGACCGCCGGTGTTGCCGATGGTATACAATCCATTGATGGAATTGTACAACAGTTCGTGTACCACGTAACCGTTGTAATCCCCGTCCGCGGCGCTCACCGCAGCGGGCAAAACCGCTGTGGGCACCAACAGCAGGATGCTCAAAAAGACTGCCAGAAATTTTTTCATATTCATTCCCCCATTTTCCCTTTGCATTTTATGCAAATTGCATAAGTATAGTATACTGTACCTCCGCCGTCGATGTCAAGTGTCTAACCCTCTTTTTTCTACATTTTTCCGCCACTGCGCAACCGCTGTGCAACCACTGTGCAATCACTGCGCCATCACTGCACCACTGCTGTCCGACAGCGCAGAAAGCCCCCGTCTGCCAAGATGACGTCTCAGCAAACGGGGGCTGCTCTTATTCTTCCATCGCGTGTTTCAGCAGTTTCGAGAACGGTTGTGGGCTTGCCCTCTTCATGGCTGCTCTTATTCTTCCATCGCGTGTTTCAGCAGGGTGTACCCCACTTCAATGTGATGACCCGTGGTGCGCGCTTGTGCTTCGGTAAACCGCGTCACACCGCTTTCCTGCGGAGCAGCGCTGCGGTACAGCAGATACGGAACGGGATCGGGCGTGTGTGTGCGGATGGTCAGCGGGGTGGGATGATCGGGCAGCACCATGACGGTGTAGTCCCCCATCCGGCGAAGCTCCTCCAGCAGCGGACCCAGGATGCGACGGTCGATATCCTCGATCGCCCGCACTTTATTCGTCGGTTCGCCGCGATGACCGCATTCGTCCGGCGCTTCCACATGAATATACACATAATCCTGCCCGCGGCGCAGTTCGTCCACCGCCGCTTGCAGTTTTCCCTCGTAGTTGGTGTCCACATAGCCGGTCGCGCCCTCCACATCGCATACCCGCATACCCGCGAGCCGTCCGATGCCTTTGAGCAAATCGACCGCCGACACAACCGAGCCTTTCAGCCCGAACCGCTGCTCGAAATTCTGAAGCTGCGGACGCTTGCCCTGCCCCCACAGCCAGATCGCGTTGGCAGGCGGCAAGCCCTTCGCCTTTCGCTCCGCGTTCACGGGGTGATCTTTCAAGATCCCGACACTGCGCTGCATCAGATCGAGAATGGGCGCGGCGTCGGGATGGCTCGGCAGATACTCGCCGATCACGCGGCCGGTGATGTCGTGCGGCGGGGTGATCTTGCCGAGCGCCGTTTTGCCGCCGTGCCACACGAGGCAGTGACGGTACGCCGTGCCGGTGTAGAAATCGAATTCACCGCCGCCGAGCTGCTCCTGTATCGTGCGGATAATGCGGTCGGCGTCGGCGGTGTGAATGTCGCCGGCGCAATAGTCCAGAATGGTTTTCTGCGCGTACGGCTCGTCCTCCGACAGCGTGACCAAGTTGCAGCGGAACGCCACATCGTCGTCCGCGAGGTCGATGCCGATGTTCGCGGCTTCCAGCGGCGACCGACCGGTGTAGCATTCGCGGGTGTCATACCCCATC
>CAJKXG010000164.1 GCA_905203795.1 uncultured Oscillospiraceae bacterium
CATGGGTCGCTTCGCAGCCGCCCTTCGGCGCACGTGTGCGCTCGATATGGTGAGCGTGTCCGTTGTGGAAAGGGTTGTATTCCGCGACGATACCGGCTATTTTCATATGTATCCTCCTCCATCACGCCCTTGGCGGTTTGAAATGAAAAGCCCTCGGGAACATCGGAAAATGTTGTGCATATTCCCAAATGTAAAAAAAGGCTTGAAAATTGCGGAAAATCGTATTATCATAAAGCCAGTATACTATATTATACGAATAAAAGCAAATAAAAAACGGCGACAGCTTGAAAGGACGGGCAGGACATGAAAATTCTGGTTATCAACGCGGGCAGCTCTTCGCTGAAATATCAGTTGATTGATATGGACGGCGAAAAGGTGCTGGCGAAGGGCAACTGCGAGCGCATCGGCATCGACGGTCGCTTCACGCACAAGACGAGCAGCGGGTACGAGCTGAAAAAAGAGGTGACGATGCCGGATCATACCGCCGCGTTCGAGCAGGTCAAGCTGGCGCTGACCGAAGGCGAAGGCAAGGTGATCGACCGTCTGGACGAGGTGTCCGCCATCGGTCATCGTATCGTGCAGGGCGGTGCGAAGTTTAAGGAGTCGGTTCTGGTGACCCCGCAGGTCATCGACGATATTGCCGCCTACGCCGCGCTGGCGCCGTTACATAACAAAGCGCATGTGCAGGGCATCCGTGCCGCCATCGCCGCGTTTGGCGAAAACGTGCCGCAGGTGGTCGTGTTCGACACCGCGTTCCACCAGACCATGCCGCCCAAGGCGTTCCTGTTCGGTATGCCGTATGAATATTATGAAAAATACGCCGTTCGCCGCTACGGTTTCCACGGCACGTCTCATCGCTATGTCACCGGTCGCTGCCTCGATCTGCTGGGCAAGCCGGACGGCAAAGGCACCCGCATCATCACCTGCCACCTCGGCAACGGCTCGTCCATCTGCGCTATCAAGGACGGCAAGGTCATCGACACCACGATGGGTCTGACCCCGCTGGATGGCTTCATGATGGGCACGCGTTCCGGCGCGGTCGATCCGTCCGCTGTGACGTATGTTATGGAAAAAGAGCACCTGACGCCCGAGGAAATGGACACGGTGCTGAACAAAAAATCCGGTATGCTCGGCATCTCCGGCGTGTCCAGCGACGACCGCGATATCGAAAAGGCGTGTGCGGAAGGCAACGAGCGCGCACAACTGGCGTGGGATATGCGCAATTATGAGATCATCAAATACATCGGCGGCTATGTGGCGGCGCTCGGCGGCATGGACGCGCTGGTGTTCACCGCCGGTATCGGCGAAAATCAGTGCCTGCTGCGCAAACAGGTGATGGAGGCGTTTGCGTTCCTCGGCGTGACCGTGAACGAGGAAGCGAACAAGACGCGCGGTCAGGAGATCGAGATCAGCGGTGCGGATTCCGCTGTGAAGGTGTATGTCATCCCCACCAACGAAGAGCTGGTCATCGCCCGCGACACGAAAGCGCTGGTCGAAGCGCAATAATCGACTGAGGAATAAACAAACGGCGGCCGCAAAATACTATATCGAACGCCGAACGGCGCTCATAAGGATTTTGCGGCAGCGCTTTTTTTGGAACGTGTTGGTGTGGCTCGGTCAGTTGTCGGTGTGTTCGACGATCTCATCGCGTTCGCGGAACAGCAGGGAAATACACCAGACGGCCGCCAAGGCGACCAGCGTGTAGATCACGCGGCTGACAGCGGAGGTGGCACCGCCGCACGCCCAGGCCACGATGTCGAAACGGAACAGACCGATACTGCCCCAGTTGATACCGCCGATGATGACCAGAATCAAGGCGATTCTATCCAGCATTGATACGTCACTCCTTTGTTCGCACGTTTCATGGCAGAATATTCGTTCTGCGTGTTTAGTATGCCGCTTCGGCGGATGAGATATACATTTCCCGTACGGAAATGTGAAAGGAAGGATTCTCTTATGGCAGAAACAACGACCCGAAATTACGCGGAAACGCCCGCACCTCAAACCGCGCCCCAAACCGAACAAAACGATCTGCTCGGCAAAAGTGTGGCAGGATATCAGTGCTGGTTCAAGGGCAGCACCTCCGCCGACAGCGGTTGGCATCATTGGAGCGGCAAAAGTGCGCCGTCCCGCGGACACTTGAGCTTTGAGGTATATCCCGATGTGTCGGAATACGACGACGAGGTGATGGTGCCGACCAAATTTGATGCGATGCCGGACGGCACACCTTCGCGGCTGTTCCGTTCCCGCACCCCAAATGCCATCGACGTGCAATTCGGCTGGATGGAAAAATACGGAATCGACGGCGCGGCGGTGCAGCGGTTTTACAGCGATGCAATGGCGCGCGATCAATACGGTGAGCTTCGCGACGACGCGGCGCATCTGGTGCTGATCCGCAATGCCGCCGAACGCCATAACCGGTTGTTTTATCTGATGTACGACGTGTCCGGCGCCGGTCGCGCGGGCATGGAAGTGCTCGGCAACATGCAGCGCGAT
The DNA here is from genome assembly GCA_905203795.1 of uncultured Oscillospiraceae bacterium. Classification (GTDB taxonomy): domain Bacteria; phylum Bacillota; class Clostridia; order Oscillospirales; family Acutalibacteraceae; genus CAJKXG01. The sequence continues at coordinate 2,497 of CAJKXG010000164.1, forward strand.
GTGGTGGTGAATCTGGAAGAAAAAGGCATCATTTCGTCGCCCGCTTATGCGCATGCCAACGGTCGTCCCGTACTGTGCATTTGGGGCCTCAACAGCCGCAATCCCGAACGTTACCCCGGCGCGGCGGTCATGCTGCCGTTTGTGCAGTGGCTGCAGCAGCGCGGATATTTTGTGATCGGCGGCATTTCGGACAACGATTGGGTGCAGGATGACAGTGACTACCGCGAGGTGTACCGCGCGTTGGACATGATTTCGCCGTGGACGATCGGTCGTTACGGTCCGAACGAGGTGGAAGCGTGGCAGGCGGTGCACATGCGCATGGATATGGACTTCTGCCGCCAATATGATAAGATCTATCAGCCGGTGCTGTTCCCCGGTTTTGCGTGGAGCAACTGGAACGGCGGACCTGCCAATCATATCCCGCGGCAGTCGGGCGAGTTTTTGTGGAAACAGGCACGGCTGTACGCGCAGGCAGGGGTGCGCAACGCGTATTTTGCGATGTTCGACGAATACGACGAGGGCACGGCGATCATGAAAGCCGCCGAGGATTCCTTCAGCATCCCGACCGGCGAACAATATTTCCAGACTTTGAGTGTGGACGGGCAATGGCTGTCCTCCGATTTCTATCTGCGCCTGGCGGGGGGGATCAGCCGCATGCTGCGCGGCGAAACGCCCTGCACCGAGCAGGTGACCATTCCGTATTCGGAAGGTCCCGTCTACTGGCGTAACGGGTTTGAGCGCCGCTATGTGCCGACACGCCGCAACCGCGCGACGCCGCGTATGCCGGTGCTGGCCAATGTGGATGTGTGCACCTATCATCCGGCGCTGGTATCTGCGTATAACGCCGAGATCACGGCCGCCGAAGTAGCGGACGGTATGGCGGCGACAGGACGGTGCAGCTTCCGTTTCTTTGTGAAGATGCACGGTGCGGGCGAGTTGTGGTATAAGCTGGCGGATACACGTATCCGCGTGACCGAGCCGCTGCGGGTGCGGTATGCGTTCAATCCGCAGAGTGTGCCGGGGACGCAGATACAGGTGGCGCTCTTGCTGGACGACGGGCAGCGCATGACCGTCGCCGCAGACGCGGAGGTGCGCATGGACCGCTGGAACCGGCTCTGTGTCTCGCTGCCTGCCGAGCTGGTCGGTCGCACCATCGTCGGTGTGGGGCTGACGGTGAGCGGCGACGCCGCCGGCGATGCAACGGCTTATATCGACGATATGGTGATCGAAGCCGAC
>CAJKXG010000165.1 GCA_905203795.1 uncultured Oscillospiraceae bacterium
ATACTTTGGAAGTTACTTCTCCTTTTTATTGGGTCACATCATTTTAACACATACACCTCGTTGCAATTCAAAAACAAGTATGCTATACTGAACATGGCAGAATTTACTCTGAAAAAGCGCACCGATGACACATCGGTGACGCATGGGTGACCCGCCGTCTTACCTAACCGTACCTAACCGTACCCCAAAAAACAATACCTTACATGACCGTACCCCGCGGCGCGGGCACGAAATCCGAAAAAAACGTGGAAAACATGTGGAATTGTTGAAAACTCGGTTGAAAAATCGGCAGGGCAGTGGAAAACCCTTTCGGTGTGTCCGCCGACTGCGCAGACAGCGCCCACAGCCCATCGACCCGTCATTCCGGACAGAAAGAAGAAGCAAACAATGGGAAATTATACTTTTGCGCAATGGTTGCTGTTTTTTTACATATACTGTTTCTGCGGTTGGTGCATCGAGTCCGCCATCGTCACGGTGACAGAACGCCGCCCCACCAATCGCGGTTTTCTGCGCGGACCGCTGCTGCCGCTGTACGGCTTCGGTGCGATCGCCATTTTGCTCGTTTCGCTGCCGGTGCGAACCTATCCGCCGCTGGTGTTTCTATGCGGCATGGCGGCGACCACCGCACTCGAATACTTCACCGGCTGGCTGATGGAAACGCTGTTTAAGACAAAATACTGGGACTACAGCGGCAAAAAATGCTCGCTGCACGGGCGCATCTGGCTGGTGTCGTCGCTGTTTTGGGGCGTGCTGTCGCTGGTGCTGACCTATCTGCTGCACGCGCCTGTCGAGCGGCTGGTGCTGTCGATCGACAGGGGCGGGCTGATCGTAACGGATACCGCCGTCTCGATCTTCGTGCTGTTCGATACCTACTATGCCGTCCGCGCCGCAGTCGATTTCCGCCGACTGCTGGAAAGCGCCGCCCGTCTGCGTGCCGAGATCGGCGAACTGCGCGAGCAATTGACGCAGCAATGGGAGGACAACGAGCGGCTGACCGCACTGCGCGAGCGCATGGAGCATGCCAAAGCGTCCTACAGCGCGCAGGTGCATCACCTGACGATGGTGTCCCGCCGCTTTTTCCGTGTCAACCCCACCGCGCGTTCCAAGCGGTTTGACGACATGCTGAACGAGCTGAAGTCCCGACTGGCGGAGCGCCGGAAGCCGCACGACGACTGACAGGAGGCGTTGCGTTTGCTGGATATTGCCAAGTGGATACGTGTGGTGCGCGATTTTCTGCACAAGCTGCGCGACGACGCGGTGACGGCGTACGCCGCACAGGCGGTGCTATTTCTCATCATCTCGTTTTTCCCGTTTGCCATGCTGCTGCTCGTGCTGCTGCGCTACCTGCCGTTTACCCAAAACGAGGTCGCGAACCTGCTGCATTCCTTTTTGCCGGACACGGTGCAGACGTTTATCGAAAGCACACTGCATGAGCTGTACACCCTGACCGCCGGCACCGTCATCCCGCTGACCGCCGTGACCGCGCTGTGGTCGGCGTCCCGCGGCGCGGTGGCGCTGATCCGCGGGCTGAACCGCATTTACGGTGTGGAGGAACGGCACGGGTATTTTGTGCTGCGCGCGATCTCCACGCTGTACACGGTGGTGTTCATGCTGCTGGTGGTGCTGCTGCTCGGCGCGTTTGTGTTCGGCAGTTCGGTGTTCGCCTGGCTGGGGACGCAGTTCCCCGCGCTCGTCAACGCCGGCTTTTTCATCGCCAGTTCGCGGGTGCTGCTGTTGCTCGGGGTGCTCACGCTGATTTTTTGGCTGCTGTACACGGCGGTGCCGCATCGCCGATCCCGTCTCAAGACCCGCCTGCTGAGGGAACTGCCGGGGGCGGTGATCGCCGCCGTCGGATGGGTCGGTTTCTCGCTGCTGTATTCGTTTTACATCGACCGCATCGGCAATTTTTCGCTGTACGGCAGTCTGACGGCGGTCGTGCTGGCCATGCTGTGGCTGTATTTTTGCCTGTATATCCTGTTTTTGGGCGCGGAGATCAATGTCTGGCTGCAACAAAACGCGTTGCTGCCCCTGCTGCGCCGTCGCCGTAAAATCAAATCCAAAAAGGAATGAGGGATTCCATGAAATTTTCCGACATGCCCTATCGCCGTCCCGATATCGACGCGCTGCGGGCGGACTATGACCGTCTGCTCGCCGCCTTCCCGACGGCGGACGCGGCGGCGCAGATCGCGCTGTTTGACGAGCACGAATCGCTGTACCGCGACTATGCCACCTGCGCGACGCTGGCGCAGATCCGCCACACCGTCAACACCGCCGACGAATTCTACAGCGCGGAAAACGATTTCTTCGACGAAAACGGGCCGCTGATCTCCGAAAAGGTCAACGCCCTGTACCGCGCCATGCTCGCCTCCCCCCACCGCGCCGCGCTGGAGGAGCACTACGGCAAGCTGCTGTTTGACAATCTGGAGATCGCCGCGCGCTGCTTCTCCCCCGCCATCGTCGAGCTGTCGCAGGAGGAAAACCGGCTCGCGTCGCAGTATCAGAAGCTGTATGCGTCCGCGACGGTGACGTTCGACGGCAAGACCATGACGCTGCCCGAACTGGGGGTGTACAAGACCTCCACCGACCGCGCGGTACGCCGTGCCGCGTTTGAGACGGAGGGGCGCTTTTTCGACGAGTACGCGGACGAACTGGACGATTTGTACGACCGCTTGGTGCATTGCCGCGATGAGCAGGCGAAAGCGCTCGGCTATGACAACTATGTGGCGATGGGCTACGATTGTTTGGGGCGCAACTGCTACACGCCCGCCGACATGGAGACGTTCCGCACGCGGGTCGCGGCGGACATCGTGCCGGTGATCGCCGATGTGAAGGAGCGGCAGCGGCAGCGGTTGGGTGTGGACGCGCTCAAGCTGTACGACGACGCGATGGATTTCCCCGACGGAAACGCCAAGCCGCAGGGCACCGCCGACGACATTCTGGCGGCGGGACGGGACATGTACCGCGCCCTGTCGCCCGAGACGGCGGAATTCATCGACTTTCTGTACGACAACGAATTGTTCGACGTGCTGTCCCGCCCCGGCAAGGCGCCGGGCGGCTATTGCACCGATCTGCCCGCCTACGGCGCGCCGTTTATTTTCTCCAATTTCAACGGCACATCCGCCGATGTGGATGTGTTGACCCACGAAGCGGGGCACGCGTTTGCGTTCTACCGCGCCGCCCGCCGTCACCCGCTGGTGGAGCTGGCTTCCCCCACCATCGAAGCGTGCGAGGTGCACTCGATGAGCATGGAATTCCTCACCGCCGCGCATCATCACCGCTTTTTCGGCGATCAGACGGACAAATATGAGCTGGCGCACGCGGAGGACGCGCTGTGCTTCCTGCCCTACGGCTGCATGGTGGACGAATTCCAGACCCGCTGCTACGAGCAGCCCGACCTGACACCCGCCGCGCGGCACGAATTGTGGCGGTCGCTCGAGCAGCGCTACCGCCCCTACATCGACTACGACGCACTGCCGTTTTACAGCCGCGGCGCGGGGTGGCAGCGACAACTGCACATCTACCTCTACCCGCTGTACTATATCGACTACTGCCTGGCGCAAACGGTGGCGTTCCAGTTTTGGATGGCGTTTTTGCACAAGCCGCAGGAGACATGGCAGCGGTATCTGACGTTTGTGGATCTGGGCGGCGAACGCAGCTTTGCGGAGCTGGTGCGCGCGGCCGGTCTGCGCGTCCCGTATGAGGGCGACTGCCTGCGCGAGGTGGGCGAACA
>CAJKXG010000166.1 GCA_905203795.1 uncultured Oscillospiraceae bacterium
CGAGGCGGAGCTGAGAGAGATATTGACCTTTGCCAATCGCGCCGCCGCTGTCACGTGTTCCCGCAGTGGGGCGATTTCCGCCATGCCGTGGCTGCGGGCGCTGTGACGGAAACAGGACAAGACGGTGCGCGGAGGAAATGCGCGATATAAACAAACGGCGACCGATGAATGTCGGTCGCCGTTTTGCATGGGGGTCAGGGTTGCTGTTCGATGGCGGCAGGGCGGGTGAGGATCGCCGCGATCGTCTCCGGCGGGAATTTGGCTTGGCGGTCGTAGGTGTACAGCCCGTTGATCTCTTGCTCCAAATCGTAAAGCTGTGTATAACAGAGACCGAACATGCGGTCGTTTTGGAGGAGGGCGGTGGTCAATCCCTCAAACCGCGCCAAAAAGTCCGCCTTGGTCTTCGGCGCATCGCCGTAGATGCCTGTCGGCCAGCCGGTGCCGCCGTATTCGCTGAGAAAGACCGGCTCGCCGCGATAGGTCTGACGGTGGCTTTGCGGTTCTGTCAGCGTGCCCTCCGTCATCAGGCGGTCGTAACGCGCTTTGAAGATCGCCGGATTTTGCTCGTAGTCGTGCACGCAGAACACGTCGGTCACCACATGATACGCGCCGCTGGTGTCGATGCAGGGGCGGGTGGGATCGACGGCTTTGGTGAGGTGATAGACGGCGGACAGCGTCTGATCGTACTGCTTGCGTCCGGCGTAGTCCCATGTTTCATTGAAGGGACACCAGCCGATGATGGCGGGGTGATTGCCATCGCGGCGCAGCGTTTCCAGCCATTCCTCCATGACGACGTGCAATGCGTCGGGACGCGAAATGTCCACGCCCCAGTTCGGGTATTCGCCCCAGACCAAATAGCCTTCGCGGTCGCAATGGTACAGGAAGCGCGGCTCAAACACCTTTTCGTGCAGGCGCGCGCCGTTGAAGCCCATCGCCTGCGACAGCTTGATATCCTGCCGCAAGGCTTCCTCGCTCGGCGCGGTGTAGATGCCGTCCGGATAAAAGCCCTGATCCAGCACCAGCCGCTGAAAAACCACGCGGTCGTTGAGCAGGAATTTCATGCCGTCAAACCCGATGCTCCGCAGACCGAAATAGGTGGACACGCGATCCTCGCCGAAGGTGAGCGTCAGGTCGTACAGCCGCCCCTGCCCGATATCCCAAAGGTGCTTTTCCGCAAGCGGCAATTCAAAGCTGCCGCCGCCCTGTCCGAGCTCGACGCGGCGGCTGCCCATCGGTTTTCCTTCGTAGCGGCATTCGGCGTACAGCGTGCCGCCGCTGTTCGGGAAGGCTTCGATGACGACCGAGCAGGCGTTCGCGTTCGGCGTCAGACGGATGAAGTTCAGCCGCTTTTTCGGCACGAATTCCAGCCACACCGTTTGCCAGATGCCGGTCGTGCGGGTGTAGTGGCAGCCGTGGGAATGCGCCGATTCGCTTTGTTTGCCGGAGGGCTGGAGCGGCGAACGCGTGTGATCGACGGCACGGACGGTCAGCACATTGTCCCCGACCGCCAGATAGGGCGTGACGTCCATCTCAAACGAGCTGTAGCCGCCTTTGTGGCTGCCGACGCGGTTGCCGTTGACGTATACCGTGCATTCATAATCCACCGCACCAAAGTGCAGCAGGACGTCCCCGCGCAGTTCCTCCGCCGAAATATCGAAGCGGCGCTTGTACCAGACCGCGTCCATAAAATCGAGGATCCCCACGCCGGACAGGCGGCTTTCGGGGCAAAAGGGAACGAGAATTTCCCGGGAAAAGTGCGCCTGCTCCACAAAGCCGCATTCTTCGCCCACGTTGCTTTTGTCGATCTCGAATTCCCACACGCCGTTGAGATTGCGCCAGTTTTCCCGCTCAAACTGCGGATTGGGATGCTCCGGTCTCGGAATATTGCTCATCATCATGCCATCCTTTCAACAGGTTTTGCTGCTCTCTTTGCTAGTATCGTACCCGATTCGGCGGCAAACGGCAATGCCATATCGCATGGAAAAGTTGACATATTCTATGGTGAATGGTACAATGAAGGGCGAGGAGGGGACGGAGATGGAGATTACGCGTATTCGGCATTCGTGGCCCGAAGCGGACGGGATGACGCTCGATCGCCCGCGCGGTTCGGAGGAGTATATCCTGCTGCATTACTGGAATCCGCTGTGGCTGCGGCTGGACGGGGAGGTCATCCTGACGAAGCCGCACGCCTTTCACGTGATCTCGCCCCACACGCCCCAGTGGTTTCGGGTGAAGGACAATCTGGTGCATGATTGGATCCACATCACGGGCGATGTGGCACAGCAAATGCGCCGCTTTTCGCTGGAGCCGGATACGCTGTATTATCCCAAAGCGGCGGCGGAGATCACAGCGCTGGTGCACGATCTGGAAAATGAATGCGCCGCCGGCAGGGCGTACAGCGCGCAGGCGGTGGACGCCAAGCTGACCTTGCTTTTTATCACTGTCTCGCGTTCGCTTTCGGGGGAAAGCGCCGCCGTGCGTGTGGACGCGCAAACCGAGGTGGCGCTGCGTCGCCTGCGGTTACAAGTCATGCGTTCTTTGGAGCAAAACTGGGACGTGGGCAAAATGGCGGCGGAGCTGGCGGTCAGCGAATCGTGGTTTTACCCGCTGTATCGGGCGGTGTTCGGCGTGACGCCCACCCGCGATCTGATCCTCTGCCGTGTGGAAAAGGCGCGGGAACGGCTGGAAAACAGCGACGTCAGCGTGCGCGAGTTGGCGGAGGAATGCGGCTATACCAACGAGTACCATTTCATCCGCCAGTTTCGCGATGTGACCGGCGTGACGCCCAAACAATACCGCCTTGCCCATCGGCGGTGACAGGGTGGCGATAGGCGGCAAAACGATCGAAGCCTTTTGAGGGTTCGGTCGTTTTTCCGATATTTTAGCGACCTATTTAGTCGAATTATACAAATTGGTTTGCGCGGGCGGAGCGCCGTTCGGCTGCTTTATCGGCTGTTTCGCGAGCCGGAGCTGGAGGGGCAGGTCACCAAGTTCCCCGTGACCTTGTTTGAGGGCGGGACGGTACGGAATATCTCGAATGAATAACAGATAGTGACAGCCTTTTGAAGCTGTTTGAAAGTACAGCAAGGGAAAAGCCCGCCGGAGACTCACGTCTCCGACGGGCTTTGGCCATGTTGTGGTTATTTTGTGCCGAAAATGCGGTCGCCGGCGTCGCCGAGACCGGGGACGATGTAGCCGTTTTCGTTCAGCCGTTCGTCCACATTGGCGCAGTAGATGTGGATATCGGGGTGCGCTTCCGACAGCGCCTTGATGCCCTCGGGCGCGGCGATGAGGCACAGGAACTTGATGTGTTTGCCGCCGTAGCTTTTGATCTGGCGGATCGCGTCGATGGCGGAGCCGCCGGTCGCGAGCATCGGATCGACCACCACGATCAGGCGTTCTTCGATATCGGCGGGCAGTTTGCAATAGTACTCATGCGGCTCGAGCGTCTGCTCGTCGCGGTACATGCCGATGTGCCCGACCTTGGCGGACGGCACCAGATTCAGCATGCCGTTGACCATGCCCAGCCCCGCGCGGAGGATGGGGACGATTGCCATTTTTTTGCCGTGGATCATCTTTTGCCGGGTCTTGGTGATCGGCGTTTCGATCTCGACCTCCTCCAGCGGCAGATCGCGCAGCGACTCATAGCACATGAGCATGGTGATCTCCTCGACCAGCTCACGGAACTCTTTGTTCGACGTTTTG
>CAJKXG010000167.1 GCA_905203795.1 uncultured Oscillospiraceae bacterium
CCCGCCACCATGCCCGCCATCAGCCCGACGCCGAGACCTTTCATCCACATGCCGATTCCATGATGTCTCATCACACTCCACTCCTTTCCGTGCTTAGTATGCGCAGCCGAAACGGCTTCATGCGATGATTTTGCCGCTGCATCTTGAAAAATATGGAAAACTATTGTATACTGTTGGAAGAAAACAACCGAAAAAGGATGGATGACTGTTATGCAAGCATATCCGTTGCTGCTCACGCCCCCGATCAAGGATTACATCTGGGGCGGCACGCGTCTGAAAACGCAATACGGCTTCAAAACCGATAAAGACATCGCCGCCGAAGCGTGGGTGTTGTCCTGCCACAAGGACGGTTCGTCCGTCGTCGCCAACGGCGAACTGGCGGGCAAAACGCTGCCGGAGGTGCTGGAACTGTGGGGCGACGCCGCCATCGGCGCCAAAGCCGCCGCATTCCCGTATTTCCCGCTACTCATCAAATTGATCGACGCGAAAGACCGCCTGTCTGTGCAGGTTCACCCCGACAACGAGTACGCGCTGCGGGTGGAAGGCGAGTTCGGCAAAACCGAGATGTGGTATGTCGTGGACTGCGAACCGGGCGCGCAATTGATCTACGGTTTTAACCGCGAGCTGACCAAAGAGCAACTGCGCGACTACATCGAAAAAGACACGCTGCCGGAGGTCTGCAACTTTGTGCCGGTTAAAAAAGGCGACGTGTTCTTCATCGAAGCGGGCACACTGCATGCCATCGGCGCGGGTATCCTGATCGCCGAGGTGCAGCAGAATTCCAACACCACCTACCGCGTGTCCGATTACGGTCGTCTCGGCGCGGACGGCAAGCCGCGTCCGCTGCATGTGGATAAAGCGGTGGACGTGACCAACCCTGTGCCGCCGACGATTCCCTACGGCGCGATCGGGGAGACCGCACCGATCGAAGGCGGCAGCCTTCGTCCGCTCGCGTCCTGCGATTTGTTCACCGCCGAGCTGCTGAATGTGGAAAACACCGTGACCGTCGGGCTGGATGACAGCTTTGTGTCGCTGCTGTGTCTGGACGGCGAAGCGACGCTGACCTGCGGCAGCGAAACGCTGACGCTGACCAAAGGGGCGAGCGTCTTTGTGCCCGCGGGCATGAAAGCCGCCGTGACAGGCAAAGCACAGCTCCTCAAGAGCAACGTGTAATCGCCATGCCACAGCTCAACATTGTATTGGTCGAGCCGGAGATCCCGCAAAATACCGGCAACATCGCCCGCACCTGTGCGGCGACCGGTTCGCGTCTGCATCTGGTCGAACCGATGGGGTTTCGCGTGGACGACAAAAAACTGAAACGCGCCGGACTGGATTACTGGCATTTGCTGGATATCACATATTACCATGATTTGGCGGACTTTTTCGCCAAAAACGCCGGCCCGTTCTTCTATTTTACCACCAAGGGCACGCATATACACTCGGATATGACCTATCCCGACGGCTCATATCTCGTGTTTGGCAAGGAAACGGCCGGTCTGCCGGAGGAATTGCTGCACGAGCACCCCGAATCCTGCGTGCGATTGCCGATGCTCAACAACGACGCTGCACGGTCGCTCAACCTGTCCAACACGGTGGCGGTCGGCGTGTACGAGGTACTGCGGCAATGGGGATATCCCGATCTGCGCACAGCAGGGCATCTGACCCGTTACTGATTTGTACAAAAATATACCCCTGCTTTTGGCAGGGGTATATTTTTGTACTTCTTTTTTTAGGCGGCGTCATGGACAGTGCCGATCTGAACTTCCACCATAGCGGTCTCGTCGCCTGCCGCTTGCAGGACGGCATCCTCCAGCGATTGATCCGCCACCGTGACAACAACACGATTCTTTTGCAGACTGACCGATACCGCTTCCGCTTCGAGATCCTTTGCCTGCTCCAATCGCGTCATCAAGTCGTTCAATTGCTTCAGCGAATATGCCCGCTTTTCATAACGCACCCATGGGAACAAATCGTCCTCGGGGAGCAGGGGATCCAGCACCTGCTGATATTTCTCCAGTGTCGCGTCGTCGGTCGCGCATACCACCAGCGTGTAACCGTCTAAGTAATGTCCGGCGTCGCAGGACGTGCCCATGGCATACGACAACTCTTGTTTGTCTTTATACTCCTGCAACGCCCTTACAAAGCGATCGCTAATGAGTTGCGCTTCAATGGCGGTTAGGGTATTTTTGCCGGTTGCGGCGGTCGTAGTCGCCGTGGTCGCGGTCGTGCCGGTCGGCGTAGCCGAATCTCCGGCAGACGACTTCCCGCAGCCGGACATCAGTGTCGTGGCCATCAATATAGCCGCTCCGGCGGCAATCCAACGAATATGCATAAAATCACGATCCTTTCCCATATAAGCATATGCCGGATGAAAGCAGTTGATTGATGTATCCGTGTATTTTATGTTGTTATTGTACCATATTTTCAATAGGATTTCAATTAGCGTTTGCAAAAACATTTAACAAAACAAAGTATGTTTATTTGTTGATTATAAACAACTTGCACGTGTATTTTGTGCTTTTGATTGACAATTCATCGGATTTCCCTTATACTATTATAATACGTATCTACTATATACCCAGAAAGGAAGCATGAAAATGAAATGGAAAACGATGTTGGCGGGCGTGCTGTGTGCAGCACTGCTGACGGCGACACTGGCAGGATGCAACGGTGAGGGCGGTTCGTCCGCGCCGTCCGATGACAACAACTCCGCTGTCACGACCACAACAACTGCCGCACCGAAGCCGGAACAGACGCCGGAAGAGCTGTATGAAACGGCTCTGGAGTCGATGGAAGAGATCGAGTCGCTGGACATGGGCATGACCATGAAAATGACGATAAGCGGCGGGGACGAGTCGCAGGACATCAACATGACATACGACATGAAAACACAAAAGATCGATGATGCCACGCTCAACATGGAATTGTCCTCGTCAACCGTCATTCCGGGTCTGGATGAACCGATTGAAAGCAAATTTGTGTACGTGGACGGCTGGTTATATGTGCTGGCCATGAACGAAAAGGGCAAAATGGAGATGGATCTTCCTACCGCTCAGGATACGATAGAATCGTCCATGGACTTATCTGCCATGACGGACATGCCTCAAGCCACGCTGCTGAAGGATATCAAAGAAGAGAAACAGGGCGATGACACCATTATTTCTTACACCATGGACGGGGCAGAGATGGGGCAGCAGATGGGAGACATGCTCAACGCACTGCTCGGTTCGGATGAGACCAGCATGAGCAATGTGACCGCCTCCGGCACGCTGACCGTGGACAAGGACAACATGGTGAAAAGCATGACGATGAAGCTGGGTATGACGGCGAACATCGACGGTGCGGACACCGCTATCGACATCGAAACAACGACCACTGTGAAAGCGGTCAACAGCGACGTCGTGGTGAACGCGCCCGCCGATGCGGACACGTATCCGGAAATGGCGTTTTAAGTAACAACGTGCAAAAGGCGAAACCGACAAACGCGCGGTTTCGCCTTTTTATTGTGTAAAAAAGAGACACTTTTTACAAAGTGTCTCTTTTGCAGTTTGTTTTACAGATCGATGCGGCCGTACAAAGTGGCGGAGGATTCCTTCTCCGACTCGGTGCGAGAGGGAGGGGTGGCGCCGTCGGCAATGGGCAGCGGATTGCTGCGCGGCACAAACTCGCGGATCTGGCGCGCCGGA
>CAJKXG010000168.1 GCA_905203795.1 uncultured Oscillospiraceae bacterium
AATAAAAAAGGAGCTGCCATCAGGCAGCTCCTTTTTTCTATCAGGTTTACGCTTTCTTCGTGGACATCGTGTTGCGCACGACGAACAGGATCACGGAAAACACCACGCACACGGCGCAGACGATGCCGACCATTTCCCACGGCACATTGGACAAGCCGGTGATATCGAAATCGCCGGTGTCCGCGTTTTGCAGATGCGCGAACACCTCTGCCGTGGCAAACACGGCGGCAGCGACCAGCAATCCCTTGGCGACCAACGAGACCACCGTGGCGACCACGGGACGTTTTTCCTCGGCGGGTACGCGTTTGATCGCCGTCGAGCGGAAATCCAGCGCGCTGCCGAGATAGAACACTGCTACGGCGAGGATGATGGTTTCGGGCAACATATAAGTGGCATTGTACGCCAGCGAATAGACCAGCGCGTCCGTCGTCGGGATGGACAGCCCCGCCCAAACGGTGCAACCGGAGATCACGTGGCAGATATACCGCGCCGCGCCCGCGAGGATCGCGCCGAGCACCAGCGCCGTCGATTGCCGCTTCATGCCGCGGAACACACCTGCCAGGCCGATAACCAGAAATGCCACCAGATAGTCGAGCAGAATCACGGCAATGATGGATTGCCAGCCGGTCACCCACGACAACACGCTGGTGCCGAGCAGGAACTGAATCAAGCCGTGCGCCAAGCCGGTGAACAGTCCCCACACGACGCCGTAGCGATACGCGATGATGACCAACGGCATCATCGACGCAGCGGTGACGCTGCCGCCGTAAGGCAGATCGACCAGTTTGATCAGGCTGAGTACGGTGGCGAGCGCGATCATCAGTGCGCTTTCCACCAGCTTCAACGCCAGACTGCTTTGTGTTTTTTGCATAGAAAATCCATTCCTTTCTGTATATCCGCCAAAAAAGCGCCTCCACAAAACCGTGGAGGCGCCGATGTTCCGATAAGTCGCACATAGATACGACGGGCAAAACATCCCTCCGCCGGCATTACCCGGATCAGGTTTAGGGTTGGGAACCATGTCCCTCTCAGCCGACCGCCGTCAGCACCCCTTGTTTTGGTGGATTTTTTAATTTTTCCCAAGTATAGCGCACTTTCGACAAAATGTCAAGCCCTCACGATGAGTGAAAATAATTCACAATACGTGCGCATGTCGTGCAGCAGTGGGGTGTTGCGCCGTCTCGTGCCGTGCGCCGCGCTATGGCATTTGTCAAGCCGTCGCGATCCGCGAATCAAACAAAAAGGGAGCGGATTTTGATCCGCTCCTCCGGTTGCCGTTATACGCCGGCGTACGCGGCTGCTGCCCCGCATGTCCGCTCCTCCAGCGGGCGATAGTCCCGCTGCGGGGCGACATTTTTGTACGCGGGACGAATGATCTTGCCCGAGTTGATCAATTCTTCGATGCGATGCGCACTCCAGCCCGCAATGCGCGAGATGGCAAAGATTGGTGTGTATAGCTCCAGCGGAAGATCGAGCATACTGTATACAAATCCGCTGTAGAAGTCGATGTTGGCGCTCACGCCTTTATACATGCGGCGTTCTTCCGCTATGAGCTGCGGCGCCAGCCGCTCCACGATGGTATACAGCGCGTATTCCTTCTGCCGTCCCTTCTCCTCGGAGAGCGGTCCGACAAATTTTCGGAGCATGTCGGCGCGCGGGTCGGACAACGAATACACCGCGTGCCCCATACCGTAGATCAAACCGGCGTGGTCGAACGCCTCCTTGTGCAGCAGCGCCCGCAGGTAATCCGCGATCTCGTCCTCGTCCTCCCAATCGCGCACGGTCTTTTTCATGTCCTCGAACATGCGCACCACTTTGATGTTTGCGCCGCCGTGCTTCGGTCCTTTCAGCGACCCCAGCGATGCGGCGATGGTGGAATAGGTGTCGGTGCCGGAGGAGGATACCACGTGTGTCGTGAAGGTGGAGTTATTGCCGCCGCCATGCTCGGCGTGCAGCACCAGCGCCAGATCGAGAATGTGCGCTTCCAGATCGGTGTATTGACTGTCGGGACGCAGGATGCGCAGGATGTTTTCCGCCGTGGACAGCTCCGGCAGCGGGTTGTGGATGTACAGACTGTTGCCGTCGTGATAGTGGCTGTATGCCTGATAGCCGTACACCGACAGCAGCGGGAACAGCGCGATGAGCTGTAAGCATTGCCGCAGCACGTTTTCCACCGAAATGTCGTCGGCGTTGTCGTCATACGAATACAACGTCAGCACACTGCGCGCCAGCGTGTTCATCATGTCGCGGCTGGGCGCCTTGAGGATGATGTCGCGCACAAAGCTGGTGGGCAGCGTGCGGTAGTCCGCCAGCACCTTTTGAAAATCGGCAAGCTGCTCCGCCGTGGGCAGCTCACCAAACAGCAGTAAATAGGTGGTTTCTTCAAAGCCAAATCGGTGGTCGGCGGTGAATCCGCGCACCAGATCGCGGACATTATACCCGCGGTAGTACAATTCACCGTCGCAGGGGACATCCTCGCCGTCCACGTTGCGGCTGGCGCAGATTTCGGAGATCTCGGTCAAACCGGTGAGCACGCCTTTGCCGTTCACGTCACGCAGGCCGCGGTTGACGCGATATTCGGCATACAGGGCGGTGTCGATGGTGCCGGTCTCTCGACAGCGGGCGGCCAACTCTTTGATTTTCGGTGTGATTTCAGAATAAGGGGACGCCATCAACATCGTTCCTTTCCTTTCATATATGACTGTCAGTATAACACAAAGATATGAAGGAATTATGACGAACGGTGGAAAAGTTGTAAGTTTCTCATGATGTTGGACATACTACTAAAAATGTCAAGGAGATGAATGCGCATGGCGGCAAATATGCATGCAAATAAGCGGAAAGTGGTGCTGATCGGCACGGGGATGGTGGGCATGAGCTACGCGTATGCCTTGCTGAACCAAAATGCCTGCGACGAACTGGTGCTGATCGACATCGACACGCGCCGCGCGCAGGGCGAGGCGATGGACTTGAATCACGGGCTGGCGTTTTCCGGCTCGCACATGAAGATATACGCGGGCGGCTACAACGACTGCGCCGACGCGGATATTGTGGTGATCTGCGCGGGCGTGGCGCAAAAGCCGGGCGAATCGCGGCTGGATCTGCTGCATCGCAACACAGAGGTGTTCCGGTCGATCATTGAGCCGACGACGCAGTCGGGATTCAACGGCATTTTTCTGGTTGCCACCAATCCGGTGGACATCATGACGCGCGTGACCTGCACGTTGTCGGGGTTCAATCCGCGCCGTGTGGTCGGCACCGGCACGTCGCTGGACACCGCCCGACTGCGGTATCTGCTGGGCAGCTATTTTTCGGTTGATCCGCGCAATGTGCACGCCTATGTGATGGGCGAGCACGGCGACACGGAGTTTGTGCCGTGGTCGCAGGCGCTGCTCGCCACCGAGCCGGTGTTGGATATTTGCCGCGCGGGGATCGGGTACGATACCGATGCACTGGAGCGTATCCGCGTGGAAGTGCGCGACGCGGCACAGACCATTATCGCGGCGAAAAAGGCGACGTATTACGGCATCGGCATGGCGATGGTGCGCCTGACGCGCGCGATTCTCGGCGACGAGAGCAGCGTGCTCACCGTGTCGGCGATGCTGCGCGGCGCGTATGCGGAAACGCAGGTGTTTGCGGGCGCGCCCTGTATCGTCAATCGCAACGGCGTGC
>CAJKXG010000169.1 GCA_905203795.1 uncultured Oscillospiraceae bacterium
ATGAGCAGTTGATCGAGCAGATGGAGCGGTATGTGCTCAGCGGGGTGCTCAAGCCCGGCGACCAGATGCCCTCCGTGCGCAGTCTGTCCGTCGAGCTGTCCATCAACCCCAACACCATCCAGAAAGCGTACAGCGAGCTGGACAGCCGCAGCCTGATCTATTCCGTACCGGGGCGGGGCTGCTTCGTGGCGGACAACGCCCCTGCGCTGATCAGCCTGCGAAAGCGCGGCAAGCTGAAGCTGCTGGACGAGCTGGCGGAGGAGCTGATGCTGGCGGGCGTGGAAGAGCGCGAGCTTTTGCAGCATATCCAAACGATCTATCAAAAAGGGAAGGATGAGACCACATGATCCAGGCATTGCATCTGACCAAACGGTTCGACGATTTTGTGGCGCTGAACGACATCACCTGCACCATCCCCGAGGGGTGCATTTACGGCATGGTGGGGTCCAACGGCGCGGGAAAATCCACATTTTTGCGGCTGATTACCGGCGTATATAGGGGCGATGCGGGCGAAGTCAAGGTGGACGGCGTCCCCGTGTACGAAAACCCCGCCGCCAAGGCGAACATGGCGTATGTGCCGGACGAGTTGTTTTTCCTCGGCGGTGCGAGCATGAACCGCATGGCGAAGCTGTACCGCGCGGTGTATCCGCAGTTTGACGACAAGCGCTTCGACTATCTGACAAAATCCTTCGGGCTGGACCCGACACGGTCGATCGGCACGTTTTCCAAGGGCATGAAGCGGCAGGCGGCGGTGATCCTCGCGCTGTGCGCCCGCCCGAAATACCTGTTTTTCGACGAAACCTTCGACGGACTCGACCCCGTTATGCGCAACCTCGTCAAAGGGCTGATCTGCGAGGATGTGCTGGAGCGGCAGGCAACCGCCATCGTCACCTCGCATTCGCTGCGGGAACTGGAGGACATCTGCGACCAGCTCGCCCTGCTGCACAAGGGCGGTCTGGTGCTGGAAAGCGACATTTCCAATCTCAAGACCTCGCTGTTCAAGGTGCAGATCGCGTTTTCGGACGACTTCGACCAAACGCGCTTTGAGGGAATCGAGACGATGCACTACTCCAAACGCGGCTCGGTGGCGAACCTCATCGTGCGCGGCGACCGCGATCAAACGGTGTGGAAGCTGCAAGCCCTGCAGCCGCTGCTGCTGGATGTGCTGCCGCTGACGCTGGAGGAAGTGTTCACGTATGAGATGGAAGCGCTGGGCTATGTGTTCGACAATGTACTGGATGGAGGGATGGCAAAATGAATACCCGTGGAAAACGGAACATCTTTGACGCGGCGCTGTATCGCGATATGCTGCGGCAGCTTCGCATGGTGGGTATCGTGTGTCTGGTGCTGATGACCGTGGCGGGCGCGATCCTGCCGCTGGGGCGTTTGAGCGAGCTGGAAAACATGAGCGTCGGCGACCTGTACACACTGGAGCTGCTCACCTCCAACCCCGGTATCGTGCTGTTCCCGCTGATCTGGGCGCCGCTGATGATGCTGACGGCGTTCGGCTTTCTCAATCAGCGCAAAAGCAGCGACTTTTATCACGCGCTGGCCAACACCCGCTTGTCGCTGTACCTGAGTATGCTGGCGGCGGCGGTGACGTGGCTGGTGCTGGACATGGCGGTATCCGCCACCGTGTCGCGGCTGCTCTGCCTGCTGCTCAGGCCGTATTATGTGCTGAATATGGCGGGCCTGTGGGTCGGTCTGTTCAACATGCTGGCGGCGGTGCTGCTGGTGTGCGGTGCGTTCGCCGTCTCCATGAGCGTGACGGGCAAGACGCTGAACAACGTCGTGGTTGCGTTGCTGCTGCTGTTTTTGCCGCGCTTCTTCGTCCTGCTGTTTACCTCTCTCCTGAGCGACGCGCTGCCGCTTTTGCCGTCGGGGAGCGGGTTTGTGCTGTTCAACAATCACTTCAACGTGCTGACCAATATGATCTTCGGGTTGTTTGTCGGCAATGTGAGGGACAGCTTTGAGTATGTGTGGGGCGGCGTGTATACGCTGGTGCTCGGCGTGGTGTATCTGGCGGTCGGCGCGGTGCTGTTTGCGCGGCGTCGGAGCGAGGTAGCGGGGCAGTCGTCCGCCAACCGCTTTTTGCAGGCGCTGTTCCGCCTGTCCTGCGGCATGGTGATCGCCGTGATCCCCAGCGCCATCATCGCGGAATGTCTGCTGCGTCATGAGTCCGTCGGCGGAAGCGATATCTTTTGGCTGGCGGTGCTGTACGTGGCGGCGGTGCTGGTGTACTTCCTGTACGAGCTGATCACCACGCGCAAGTGGCGCAATGTCGCCAAATCCGTGCCGACGCTGGGCATCCTCGTGCTGCTCTGCCTGCTGTTTATCGGCGGCGAAAAGGTGTGCTACGACGCCACCCTGCGCTATCAGCCGGTGGCGTCGGAGATCCGCTCGGTGCAGATGGTGAGCGATGTAACGGATCCCTACGGCAACGGCAAGGATTATTTCCGCGTGAAGGAACAGGAGGTCTCGCTGAATGCGACCGGCAGCCAAGTCGGCAGGATCGTGTCGGAGGCGCTCGACCGCGCGGTCACCATGGTGAAAAACGATAGCTGGTGGCAGCGCGACTATACCTACATCGACGTGAGCATCCGGACGGACAGCGGCGAAAAAAAGCGCACCCTGCCGCTTGAGCAGGAGGAATACGCGGCTTTGTTGGCGGAAATGAAAAAAACCGAGGCCTACCGCCGCATCTATATGGAACTGCCCGCGTACGCGGATACGCAGGGGGTGGTGTTCGGCAATATCGAGAGCGCGGACGCCAACCGCCGCCTGTATGAGATTCTGCGGGAGGAGGTCAAGACGGCGGATTTCGCCGATTGGTATACCTGTGTGGGAGCGGGGGAGAGCAAGGGCTTCGTGTCGGTCGGCTCGCCGAGCGACGCGGAAACGGCGCTTGCCAATATTGCGCCGAATGTGAGCGTGCGCGTGCCGCTGGGCACCGCGATGACGCGCATGAGCTTCCAGTTGCCGACCTTCCTGCCCAAGACGTTCAGCGCCTATCTGTCCGCGGTGAATCAAAACCCCGCCCAGGTTATCCAAGTGTTGAAAGCGCCTATGACGATGGCGGAAGACGGCGGATTGCAGGTCGCCTTGGCCAACACCACCGACAGCGACGGCAGCTCTGCGGATATCATGACGATGTTCTGGATGTCGGAATTTGACGCGGTGAGGAACGAAGCGGATTTACAATGGCTGGCAGAGCTGGCGGAGTTGGCGGAGCGGTATCAGGGGACGCCGGTGGACGTCTCCAAGCCGCTGCTGTATGTCCGCTATTGTGGATGGGACGCGCAAAGCAGACGCTATCGCTATGACACGGTCGCGGTCAATATCCCCGAGGGCAGCGCACCGCCGTACACGGGAGAGTATATGGAAGATTATGTGGAGTATTATGACTGAAACGCCCTGAGCAGGGGAGAAAGAGCCGCGGTTTGACCGCGGCTCTTTTCGCATGAGGGGTGCACATCGCGATGGGCACCCCTCGCGGCGGGGCAGGGAACGGCGGGGGGATAGCTCCCCCTCGCACGGAACGGTCTTGACCGTTCCGCCGCCGCAAATTCCGGAAAAGATTGAGTGCGTCTTACACTTTCCAAAACAATTCGTGCCAACGGCAACTTGACTCCAGCAACTTTATGCCCTTCTGAGGA
>CAJKXG010000170.1 GCA_905203795.1 uncultured Oscillospiraceae bacterium
CTCCACCGACGCGGACGCGATGGCATACGCCGCCGCGTGGGTGATGATCTGGTCAAACAGCGCTTCCCGCCGTTTTTCGCTGAGCTTTTTGGAGTCGTTCAGTCCCTCGATGGGACGGTCGGGCGACAGGATGACCGCCGCCGCATATACCGGTCCCGCGAGCGGACCGCGTCCCGCTTCGTCGATGCCGCCGAGCAGCGAAAAGCCTTCCGCCCGCACCGCCGCGTCATATTCCCAGTTGGTCATGTCGTTCACCTTTTATTCTGCTCTCTCAAGCGTGATGCGCCCCAGCTTGCCGCCGCGGTACTCGTCCAACACAGTTGCCGCCGCGCGTTCGGTGTTGATCGCACCGCCGGACATCAGCATGCCGCGTTTTTTCCCGATGAGCTGCAGCAGCTCATAGCCGTCGCCGTTCAGCGCGGCAAGCTCGTCCTCCTCCAGCCGATATCGTTCTGCCAACAGGGGGCGGTAGTCCGCGTCCAACAGTGTCAGCAGCCCGCACGCCAGTTCCTCGCAGTCGAGGATTTGATCGCGGATCGCGCCGGTGTAGGCGAGATGCCGCGCCACCGTCTGATCCTCAAATTTCGGCCACAGCACGCCCGGCGTGTCCAACAACTGCGCACCGCCGTCCACGGGGAACCATTGATTGGCGCGGGTCACGCCGGGACGATCCTCCACCTTGGCGCGCCCGCCGCGTGCCAAACGGTTGATAAACGAGGATTTGCCCACATTGGGGACGCCCACCACCATCGCGCGGATGGGGCGACCGCCCATGCCTTTTTCCTGCCATTTTGCCAGCTTGTCCGCCAGCACCTCGCGCATGGCGGGAACAAACGCCTGCACGCCGCGCCCGCTTTTGCAATCCACGGCGATGGCGGCGACGCCCTGCCTGCGCAAGTGCGCGATCCAATCGCGCGTGGCGGCTTCGTCTGCCATATCCGATTTGTTGAGAATGACCAGCCGCGGTTTGCCTGCCAGCAGTTCCGCAAGCTCGGGGTTGCTGCTGGAGAGCGGGATGCGCGCGTCGCGCAGCTCCACGGCGATGTCCACCAGCGGCAGATCTGCCTGCATCCGGCGGCGGGTCTTGGTCATGTGCCCGGGATACCACTGGATATCGCGGCTCGCCGACGTTTCCGGCTGTTGTTCGGCCCGCGCAGGCGGTTTTGGTCTGCGTTTCGGTTTTTGGGGCATGATACGCCCTCCTTCGTTGAAAAAACGCGGAACGGTGTTCCGCGTTTTCGATTTTTTAAATGATACCGATCTGATTGAACGGGAAAATGCGGAACACCGCTTCACCCATGACGCACTGGGTGTCCACCATCTGGATTTCGGCAGAGCGGCTGTCCTTGGACAAATTGCGATGGTCGCCCATCACGAAGAGATGTCCCTCCGGCACGGTCACTTCGCCGTCCTCGTCCCAGTCGATGCCGCGGAACAACGGATAGTTGACATACGGCTCATCGAGCGCCACACCGTTGCGATAGACGGTGTTGTTTTCCACATCCACGCGAATGGTGTCGCCCGCCATGCCGATCACCCGTTTGATCAGCGGCTCTTTGTCCTCGTCGCGGTAAATGACGACGATATCGCCGTAATCCGGCATGTAGCACATGCTGCGCAAAATCAGCCGATCGCCCGACATGAGGGTGTCCATCATGGAATCGCCGTCCACACCGACGATGCGGAACATAAAGCTGAACACCACCGTTACGAAAATCAGCGCAAAGATCAGCGTTTCCGCCCAGTCATAGACCCATTCCGCCAGTGAAAACGGTTTTTTTTCCGCTTCAGCCGATCCAGCCGGCTCGGTCGGCTCGATCTGCTCGATCGGCTCGATCTGCTCGATCGGTTCAGCCGATTCAGTCGGTTCAGTCGGCGTTTCGCCGTTTTCTGTGACGGCGGTTTCCAACAGTTCTTCGTTTTCCATAAAACAGGCGCATCCTTTCCACGTGATTATTTCTTGTTCTTCTTATCGAGGATGGTCAGCACGATGATACCGATCAGCACCACCACGCCGACAGCCGCCAGAATATAGGGGGTGTAACTGACTTGCTCGCCGGTGGCGGGGATGACATTGAGAAGCAACATGGCACGCTCTCCCTTGTTTTTTCTCCAGTATAGCGCTTTATACGAAAAAATGCAAGTTTTTTGCCGGAATATTTGCTTGCGCAATCGGTCGAAACCATGTAAAATAGGAACGTATTATAGAATGCCGCGGAAACGCGGGTAAAGATTGTCAATGGAGGCTGTCAGTATGCATCCTGTTTATGAAACGCCGCTGACCACGCGGTACGCCAGTCCGGAAATGCAGTATCTGTTTTCCGCCGATCACAAGTTCCGCACCTTTCGCCGCCTGTGGGTGGCGCTGGCGGAGACCGAGCAGGAGCTTGGTCTGCCCATCACCGACGAACAGATTGCGTCGCTGCGCGCGCATGTGGACGACATCAACTATGATGTCGCCGAAGCACGCGAAAAAGAGGTGCGCCACGATGTGATGGCGCATGTGTACGCCTATGGGCAGCAGTGCCCCGAGGCGAAGGGCATTATTCATCTCGGCGCGACGAGCTGCTACGTGGACGACAACACCGATCTGATGATCCTGTACGACGCGCTGAAGCTGGTGCGGCAAAAGCTGGTGGTCGCCATCGAGCGTCTGTCCGCGTTTGCGAAGGAATACGCGTCGCTGCCCACGCTCGGTTTCACGCACTTCCAGCCCGCGCAGCCGACCACCGTCGGCAAACGCGCCACGCTGTGGATTCAGGAATTCCTGATGGATCTCGACGAGGTGGAATACCGGCTGTCCCGCGCGAAGCTGCTCGGCAGCAAGGGCACGACGGGCACACAGGCGAGCTTCCTCGAGCTGTTTGACGGCGACCACGAAAAATGCCGCAAGCTGGACAAGCGCATCGCGGAGAAGATGGGCTATGACGATTGCTTTGCCGTGTCGGGGCAGACCTATCCCCGCAAGCTGGACGCGTCGATTCTCGCCACTCTGTCCGGCATCGCGCAGAGCGCGACCAAGTTTTCCAACGATATTCGCCTGCTGCAACACCTCAAGGAGGTGGAAGAGCCGTTTGAAAAGAACCAGATCGGCTCGTCGGCGATGGCGTATAAACGCAACCCGATGCGCAGCGAACGCATCGCGGCGCTGTCTCGCTATGTGATCGTGGACGCGCTGAATCCGGCGGTGACGGCGGCGGTGCAGTGGTTTGAACGCACGCTGGACGACAGCGCCAACAAGCGCATCAGCGTGCCGGAGGCGTTCCTCGCTGTGGACGGCATCCTGTCGCTGGTCATCAACGTGTCCGACGGACTGGTGGTCAACACCGCCGTGGTGGATCGCGACCTGCGCCGTGAACTGCCGTTCATGGCGACCGAAAACATCATGATGGATTGCGTCAAGCGCGGCGGCGACCGGCAGGAACTGCACGAGCGCATCCGCGTACATTCGATGGCGGCGGCGAAGCGCGTCAAGCAGGAGGACGGTGTAAACGATCTGCTGGAGCGCATCGCGGGCGACGATGCGTTCGGCGTGACGCTGGACGAGCTGCAGGCGGTGCTGGAGCCGTCCCGCTATGTCGGTCGCGCGCCGGAGCAGGTGGCGGAGTTCCTCGCGGAGCAGGTCGCGCCGGTACTGGAGCGGTATCG
>CAJKXG010000171.1 GCA_905203795.1 uncultured Oscillospiraceae bacterium
GTTGTCCGCCGCCGACGCCGCAAACGCCGCCGCTTCCCCCGGGGTACGGTGCGCCGACATCACATGCGCCTCCACCGGCACGCCGAACGCGCGCAGCTTGTCGATCGCCTTTTTGACCACCGGCAGATCGCTGTCGCTGCCCATGATCACCGCCGCTTTTTTACTTGCCATCATTCATCGTCCTTTCCAAAGAAAAAAGCCGCCGTGCCGATTGCACTGCGACCATCATGTTTTTATTCGAGACTGCACCCGTATGCACCGATTGCGCAGAAAGACAGAAAACCGCTGTGTTTGTACCGCGCCATCCGAGTTTTCTGCACAACGCCGCCCCCTACTGCAATCAATACATCCTTTATTTTAAGATAGATGCCGAAAAATTGCAAGCCGTTTTGTGCATTTTTTGAAAATTTGTGACCTTCATCCCGTCCGATTCAAAAGTCGGAACCGTTTTTGTCCATTCCGCTGATATCCCATCCGTCAAAATCCCGTTGGTAACATTTTTTGGAATCTGCTCTTGTGTTTTGGACGCTGACATGATATACTGGGTTTTGTATAGTGATTTCTGAGAGGGAAAGGCGGCGAACCCTATGGCGGAACCCGGCATGTTTCGCACCGGACTGGGCGGATTCAACAAGCAAGACGTTCTGCAATACATCGACGAGCTTCAGGCGGAGCATTTGCGGGAAACGGCGGCGCTGAACGGGCAATTGGACGCCGAACGGCAGGCGTTGGCGGATGCACAGGCGGCGCTCTCTGCGGCGAACGAGCAAAAAGCGGCGCTGGAAACGCAGGTGGCGACACTGGAGCAGGACGGCGAACAGTTGCAAAAGCTGATCGACGAGCAAAACAGCGCCAACCGCATTCTGCGCGCCCGCGTGCAGGAGGGCGAGGAACACGCCAAAGCGCTCGCGGCGGCGCAGGAGGAATTGCAGTCGCTGCGCGTAGAGATCGGGCAAGCGGCGGCGACCAAGGCGCACTGTGAGGCGGAACTGCAAACGGTCGATCGGCTGAAAGAGCAGGTGCGGCAAGCGGAAGCAGCGGCACAGGCGGCACAGCAGCGGCAACGGGAACTGGCAGAGGTCAACCGCCGTTATCAGGCGTTGATCGGCGACGTCGGGTCGTTCGTGATGGAAATTCGCTCGATGGGACAGCATTATCTCACTGATACGCGCAATCGCGCTGCACACAGCCTGACCGATACCATGCAGGCGGTCGCGGCGTTGCAGCGGCAGCTTTGCGACACGGCGGAGGAGTTGCGCAGCACGGAAGCGGCGATGCAGGAGGAAAACACGCAGGCGGAACAGCAGTTGGAAGAACTGATGCGCACGCTGGCCTCTACGGCGGAAGCGGCGTCTTCCGCAGAAGCGGCGTCGGCCGCCGAAACCGCCGCGCAGACATCGCCCGAAGAAACACCCTTTTTTCGATGAGCCGCCGATAGGCGGCGAACCGGACCAAAAAACCAGACCGGCATCCAAGCCGGTGGTCAAATATCGCCCCGCACCGCCGGAAACGGTGCTGGATAAGCTGAAAGGATGGTTGTTACGGTGACGGCTTCTGAAACGCCCCGCGTGGAGGTATCCGCGCTGCGGGAAGCAGCGCAAACGCTTCGTGCCGGCGACCGCATTCTGCTGTCCGGTACGGTATACACCTCCCGCGACGCGGCGCATAAGCGCCTGTTTTCCCTGATGGCGGAGGGCAAGCCGCTCCCCTATCCGATCAAAGACGGCGTGATCTATTATTCCGGTGCGACCCCTGCGCCGGCAGGAATGCCGATCGGCTCCTGCGGTCCGACCACATCGGGACGCATGGATGTGTACGCGCCGAAGCTGTACGACATGGGGCTGTGCGCCACCATCGGCAAGGGCGAACGCACCCCCGAAGTGGCGGAGGCGATCGTGCGAAACGGCGGCATCTACTTGTGTGCCGTCGGCGGTGCGGGCGCGTTGGCGGCGAAAAGCGTCGTCTCCTGCGAGGTCATCGCGTTTGAGGATCTCGGCTGCGAAGCGGTCAAGCGGCTGGAGCTGCGCGATTTTCCGCTGATCGTGGCGATTGATTGCCACGGAGGCAA
Source organism: uncultured Oscillospiraceae bacterium (assembly GCA_905203795.1). Lineage (GTDB taxonomy): Bacteria > Bacillota > Clostridia > Oscillospirales > Acutalibacteraceae > CAJKXG01. Next base: position 2,069 of record CAJKXG010000171.1, read on the forward strand.
TCTGTTCCAACGGTAATTTTTTAAGTATTATATAAGGAGTGCTTGTATCATGGCAGAACTGAAATTTGAAATTGTGAAAGAATGCGGCGTGCTGTCCCAGTCGCCGTCCGGCTGGACGAAAGAATTGAATCTGGTGAGCTGGAACGACCGCGCGCCGAAATACGATATCCGCGAATGGGCGCCCGATCACACCAAGATGGGCAAAGGCGTCACCCTGTCGCCCGATGAAATGATCCTGCTGCGCGATCTGCTGGGCGAGATCGACCTGTAACGCCTGCGGCGGGCAAAAGCCCCGGCTTGCGTGCCTTGTCGCATGATGCGGCGGGGCATTTTTTGCTCGGTTTATTTTGAACGGAAACGAGGCTTCACCTATGGATTTTTGGGAAATTATCAAAGCGATCCTGCAAGGCATCGTGCAGGGCATCACCGAATGGCTGCCCATCAGCAGCACGGGGCATATTCTGCTGCTGGACGCGGTCTGGCCGATGAAAGTCAGTGCCGCCTTTTTCGATGTGTTCAAGGTGGTCATCCAGCTCGGCTCGATCATGGCGGTGGTCGTGTTGTATTTCCATAAATTGAACCCGCTCTCCCCCAAAAAATCTGCCGAACAAAAGGCGGACACGTGGCGGCTGTGGGGTAAAGTGCTGATCGCCAGCATTCCCGCCGCCGTCGCGGGCTTGGCGCTGGACGACATCATCGACGAAAAGCTGTCGGTGCCGGTGGTCATTGCGGCGGCACTGATCGTGTACGGCATCGCCTTTATCGTGATGGGATCGCGCAAACGCACCCCGCGTGTCAGCCGCCTGTCCGACATGTCGTATAAAACCGCGCTCGGCATCGGCGCGTTCCAAATGCTGGCGCTGATTCCCGGCACATCCCGTTCCGGCTCGACCATTCTCGGCGCATCGCTACTCGGCGCATCGCGTCCGGTGGCGGCGGAATTCTCCTTCTTCATGGCGATTCCCGTCATGTTCGGCGCGAGCGCGCTCAAAATCGTGAAATTTCTGGTCGACGGGCTGTCCTTCAGCGCGACGGAATGGGTGACGCTCATCATCGCCACCGTCGTGTCCTTTGTCGTGTCGCTGTTCGTCATTCGTTTCCTCATGGCGTTTATCAAAAAACACGATTTCAAGGTATTCGGCTATTACCGCATCGTGCTGGGGCTGCTGGTCATCATCGCTTCGCTGTGCGGGCTGTTTCAGTGAGAGGAGGCGCGCGGATGGATACGCGTCCGATCGGCGTGTTTGATTCGGGGCTGGGCGGGCTGACCGTTGTGCGCCAGCTTATGGCACAGCTCCCTGCCGAAAACATCCTGTATTTCGGCGACACCGGCCGCGTGCCCTACGGTACGCGCGGTCCGGAAATTATCCAAAAATACGCGGCGCAGGATTGCCGCTTTCTCATGGATCACGACGTCAAGCTGATCATCGCCGCCTGCGGCACGGTCAGTTCGGTCGCACCGCAGGTGCTGGAACAACTGCCGTTGCCTGCGTTCGGCGTGGTAGAACCCGCGTCCAAGGCGGCGGCTGCCGCCACGCGCAACGGACGCA
>CAJKXG010000172.1 GCA_905203795.1 uncultured Oscillospiraceae bacterium
GATTGATTTTCCATGCGGCGCGTGGTATACTAACAAAGATATGAAACAAGGAGGCGGTCGGTGTGGAGACGGTGGTGAACGGTCTGCGCGTGCGGTATATCGACGAGGGCGAGGGCGAACCCGTGCTGCTGCTGCATGGCTGGGGTGCGCCCGCCGAAACCTATCGGCTGATCATCGATCATCTTTCCGCCTACCGCCGCGTGATCGCGCCCGATTTGCCCGGCTTCGGCGGGTCGGAAGAGCCGCCGGAGGCGTGGAATGTGGACGCGTTTGTCGCCTTTGTCAAGGCGTTTGCCGCACAATTGGGGTTGACGCGTGTGACGCTGATCGGGCATTCCAACGGCGGACGCATGGTAATCAAGCTGACCGCCGACCCCGCCTGCCCGTTTGCCGTTGATCGGGCGATCCTGATGGATGCGGCGGGCATCGTGCCGAAGCGCCCGTTGTCGTATTATGTAAAGGTGTACAGCTACAAAGCCGCCAAAAAGGTGTGCGGACTGCCGCCGATGAAGACGCTGTTTCCGCACGCGGTGGAGCAGGCGCAAAAGCGGTTCGGCTCGGCGGATTACCAAGCCGCCAGCCCCGTCATGCGGCAGAGCATGGTGATGGCGGTCAACGAGGATTTGACGGCGCTGCTGCCGCAGGTGCGCGTCCCCACACTGCTGATCTGGGGCGACAAGGACACCGCGACCCCGCTTGCGGACGGGCAGAAGATGGAGAAGTTGATCCCCGACGCCGGACTGGTGACGCTGGCGGGTGGCGGGCATTTTGCGTTTGCCGACCGCTGGGGGCAGTGTGCCCGCGTGCTGGATGCGTTTTTGAAAAAACCGAACTGAGGAGGATACCGCGATGAATTTGACCGCGCGTATCGTACTGCTGTGCGCCGCCGCGCTGTGTTACGGCGTGCAGGCGGTGTATTTTACCCACATGTTTCAGCTCAATTCCTATCGGGATGAGCGCTACCACAAATGGATGAACGACCATCCCGACCGCATCTGGAATGTGCGGCGGATGATGCCCGTGCTGTGTCTGATCGCCGCGCTGCTGCCGCTGAACGAGTGGATTCGCTGTTTCATCGGCGCGGGTGTGCTGGCGCTTGCGGCACTGCTCAATCTGCCGCCGAAAGCGAAAAAACCGCTGGTCGTGACGGCGCGCGTCAAGCGCCTGTTCGCGGCGGAAGCGTTGGTGCTGGCGGTGCTGCTGGCGGTGTCGTGGCTGATCGGTGTGTGGCGGGGCTTGTTTTTGCTCGGGTTGTGCGATGCGGTCGTGTGGCTGTGGGTGCGCATCGCTGGTTTTTTGACCGCGCCGCTGGAAAAGCGCATTGCCGACGGGTATGTGGAGGACGCGCGTCGGCGGCTGGCGGCGCATACGTCGATGACGGTGATCGGCATTACCGGCAGTTACGGCAAGACCAGCACCAAAAATTTTCTGCACGCGCTGTTGTCCGCGCGGTATAACGTGCTGATGACTCCCGAAAACTACAATACCACCATGGGGGTGGTGCGCACCATCCGCGAACGATTGCAACCGTCGCATCAGATTTTTCTCGCCGAAATGGGCGCGAAAAACGTCGGCGACATCCGCGAGATCTGCGAATTGGTGCACCCGACGATGGGCGTGATCACTTCCATCGGCGAGCAGCATCTCGAAACCTTCGGCAGCATCGACAACATTGTCCGCACCAAATTTGAGTTGGCGGATGCGCTGCCTGCCGACGGCACGGTGTTTCTCAACACCGACAACGACTATATCCGCAGCCGTGCCGTCGCCTGCCGCCGCATGGGGTACGGTTTGCAGCCGAGCGATTACACCGCGAGCGATCTGACGGTGGACGGCAGCGGCAGTTCCTTCACCGTGACCGCGCCGGACGGCAGCAGCCGTCGGTTTACCACGCGGCTGCTCGGTGCGCACAATATTCAGAATCTGGTGGGCTGTATCGCCGTGGCGCACACGATGGGTATTCCGCTGGACGAACTGGTGTATCCCGTGCGGCTGTTGCAGCCGGTGGAGCATCGGCTGCAACTGTTGCCGAACGGCTTCATCGACGACGCGTACAATGCCAATCCCGCCGGCTTCCGCGCGGCGCTGGATGTGCTGTCCGGCTTTGCGGGACGGCGTGTGCTGGTCACACCCGGCATGGTGGAACTGGGCGAACGGCAGGACGCGCTCAACCGCGAAGCGGGCGCATACGCGGCGTCGCGGTGCGATTACGCGATTTTGGTGGGGGAGAAGCAGGCGCCGCCGCTGCTCGCGGGGTTGCGGGACGGCGGTTTCCCCGAGGACCGCGTGTTTGTCGCGAAAACGTTGCAGGAGGGGCTGGCGCATCTGCGCGGGTTGCCCCCCGAAAAAGAGCAGATCGTGCTGCTGGAAAACGATCTGCCGGATAATTTCTGAGAAAGGGCGAATGTAACCATGAAAACCAGTGTGGCAGTGTTGTTTGGCGGGCGCAGCGTGGAGCATGAGGTGTCCATCATTTCCGGCTTGCAGGCGTATTACGCGCTCGACCGCGAAAAATACGAGCCGGTGGCGGTATATTTAAGCAAAGACAATGAATTTTACGTCGGCGAGGGTATCGACAAGGTGGAATGCTACCGCGATCTGCCCGCTTTGTTGGCAGGTGCGACGCGTGTGCTGCCTGTGGCGGAAAACGGCACGGTGGTGTTGCAGCGCTATCCCGCGAAAAAATTCGGCAACAACGTGATGGCGCGGTTTGAGGTCGTGCTGCCCGTCGTTCACGGCACCAATGTGGAGGACGGCACGCTGATGGGGCTGCTGGAACTGCTCGGCGTGCCGTATGCGGCGTGCGACGTCACCGCGTCTGCCGTCGGCATGGACAAATTCGTCATGAAAGCCGCACTGAAACAGGCGGGACTGCCTGTGCTGGACGCGGTGCAGTATAACGCGCGTGTCTTTGTCACCGACACCGATCGGGTGCTGGACGAGATCGAAGCGCGGTTTGCGTATCCAGTCATTGTCAAACCGGTCAATCTCGGCTCGTCGGTCGGCATCGCCAAGGCGGGTGATCGCGCGGCACTGCGCCGTGCGATGGACGACGCATGCGGCTATGCCGCGCGGGTGCTGGTCGAGCCGGCGGTGACGCATCTGCGCGAGATCAACTGCGCCGTGCTGGGCGACAGCGACCATGCGATTGCGTCGGCGTGCGAACGTCCGGTGGCGAGCGACGAGATCCTGTCTTATAAGGATAAATACATCGCGGGCGGCAAAGGCGGCGACAAGGGCGGCATGAGCAGTCTCAAACGCGTGTGTCCGGCGGATATTCCGGAGGAGATGACCGCACAGGTACAGGAGATGGCGGTGCGCACTTTTCAGGCGCTCGGCTGCTGCGGCGTGTCGCGTATCGATTTTCTCAACGACACCGAGAGCGGGGAACTGTGGGTGAACGAGATCAACACCATCCCCGGTTCGCTGGCGTTTTACCTGTGGGAAGCGGCGGGAATGCCGTTTGCACAGCTTTTGGATAAGATGATCGAGCTGGCGTTCAAGCGTCACCGCGACCGCGCGGCGCTCACCTTCCGCTTCGACACGAACATTCTGGACGGTTTCGGCGGTGCAAAAGGCGCTAAAGGCGGAAAAATGTAACAAAATTATATGTGTCGG
>CAJKXG010000173.1 GCA_905203795.1 uncultured Oscillospiraceae bacterium
ACTGCGTTCCAAGGAAAAGCGCGGGTCACTGCTCGGCGTGTTGGATCGCACCAAAACCGCCATGGGCAAACGCTTGATCCGCAGTTGGATTGAGCAACCCCTGCTCAATCCGGCGCGCATCACCCGCCGTCTGGGCGCGGTGGAAGAACTGGTGCGGGACACCATGCTGCGCGGGGATATCATCGAGCTGCTGGCGGATATTTTTGATCTGGAACGGCTGATGACCCGCATCGTGTACGGCAGTGCGAACGGCAAAGAACTGCGCGCGCTGTGCGCGACCATCGAGAAGCTGTCGCCGCTGCGTAACCGTCTGAACGGCGTACATGCCGCCATGCTGCAGGAAATCTGGGAGGATATCGATCCGCTGGAGGACGTGCACATGTGGATCGACGAAGCGCTGGTGGACGATCCGCCGTTGTCGGTTCGGGAGGGCGGCATGATTCGCGAAGGATATCATGCCGAGATCGACGAGTTGCATGCCGATATGACCGACGGCAAGGGCATTATTGCCCGCATCGAAGCCGCCGAAAAGGAACGTACCGGTATCAAAACGCTGAAGGTCGGGTACAACCGCGTCTTTGGCTATTACATAGAAGTATCCCGCTCGTATGCCGGTGAAGTGCCGGAAACCTATATCCGCAAGCAAACGCTGGCAAACGCCGAGCGGTACATCACGCAGGAACTCAAAGAACTGGAAGCCCGCGTGTTGGGTGCAAAGGAACGCGTGGTGGCGCTGGAATATCAGTTGTTCACCGAATTGCGGGGCGCCGTTGCCGCCGAACTCCCGCGCATTCAGAAAACCGCACGGGCGGTGGCACGGCTGGATGTGCTGTGCGCTTTTGCACAGACGGCGGTCAAATATCAATATACGCGTCCGGATATCGATCTGAACGGGCGCATCGATATCAAAAACGGGCGGCATCCGGTGGTGGAGGCGCTGTCCGACACACCGTTTGTGCCGAACGATACGTTGCTGGATAACGGGGAAAATCGCGTGGCGATGATCACCGGACCGAATATGGCGGGTAAATCCACCTACATGCGGCAGACGGCATTGATTGTGCTGATGGCGCAGATCGGCAGCTTTGTGCCGGCGGAACACGCCGTGATCGGTATCGTGGACAGCATTTTCACCCGTGTGGGCGCTTCCGACGACCTGTCGTCGGGGCAATCCACGTTTATGGTGGAAATGAGCGAGGTTGCCTCTATCCTGAAAAATGCGACCAAGGACAGTTTGATCATCTTTGACGAGATCGGGCGCGGCACCTCCACGTTTGACGGGATGAGTATCGCGCGGGCGGTGCTGGAATATGTGGCAAATCCGCGGCGGCTCGGTGCCAAGACGATGTTTGCGACGCATTATCACGAATTGACGGAGATGGAGGATGCAAGCGATTGCATCAAAAATTACAATATCGTGGTCAAAAAGCGCGGGGACGATATCACCTTCCTGCGCCGTATCGTGCGCGGTCCGGCGGACGATAGCTACGGCATCGAAGTGGCTAAGCTGGCGGGAATTCCCGATTGCGTGGTGTCACGCGCAAAAGAGATATTACATACGATTTTACATGACATGGGAAACGATGGGGCAGTTGTGCCGCGCCGTCCGGCGAAACAGGAAGCGGCGGAAGAACAGTTGTCGTTGATGGCGGCTGCCGATAATGCGCTGGTACAGCGCCTGCGGGAACTGGATGTCAACACGCTGACACCGATCGAAGCGTTGCAGCTATTGTACGAACTGTCCAAAGAAGCCAAAGCGATGTAAGGAGGGAACAGGATGTCCGTCATACAAGTGCTGGATAAATATACAGCGGAATTGATCGCCGCGGGCGAGGTGGTGGAGCGTCCTGCTTCCGTGGTCAAGGAATTGGTGGAAAACAGCATCGACGCCGGTGCCACGACGGTTACGGTGGAGATTCGGGACGGCGGCTGTTCGCTGATCCGTGTCGAGGACAACGGCTGCGGCATCGCGCGCGAGGATGTGCCCGTCGCCTTTTTGCGCCATGCCACCAGCAAGGTGCGCACGGCGAAGGATTTGGACGCTATCCATACGCTCGGGTTTCGCGGCGAGGCGCTGGCTTCCGTTGCGGCGGTGGCACGGGTGGAGATCACCACGCGCACGGCGGACGAAATGGCAGGAACACGATATCTCATCGACGGCGGCGATCAGCAGGGCATCGACGATATCGGTCGGCCGCAAGGAACAACGATTTTTGTGCGTGATCTGTTCTATAATGTGCCGGCGCGCATGAAATTTTTGAAAAAAGATGTCAGCGAAGGCAACGCGGTCGCTTCGGCGATGGATTGTATCGCCATGTCGCATCCGGAGGTGTCGATACGTCTGATCCGCGACGGAAAGGAAGTGCTGCATACCCCCGGCGACGGGAAGGCGCTTTCCTGCATTTATACGATTTTCGGCAGCGCTTTTGCGCAAGAGACGATTCCGGTGGAGTATACGCTCGGCGGCGTGCATGTGCATGGCTATATCGGGAAACCGACCACCGCACGTGCCAGCCGTTCGATGCAGCTATTTTTCATCAATGGACGATATGTGAAAACGCGTACGGCAATGGCGGCGCTGGAGCAGGCGTATAAAGGCTCGCTGATGGTGGGCAAATTCCCCGCGGCGGTGCTGTATATCGATGTGCCGCCGGAAACGGTGGATGCTAATGTGCATCCCGCCAAAATCGAAGTGCGGTTTATCAACGAAAAGCCGGTGTTCGACGCGATCTATCATGGGGTTCGCTCGGCACTGGAAACGGGGGATACGCCGCGTCAGGCGACATTGCCCAAGCGGGTGGTGTCGCAGCCGACTGCCGCACAGCCCAAGGCGGAGCAGACCCATTTTCGGTTGCCGCCTACGGCGCGGGAAACGGCAAAAACTGTCGCGACTGCTCCCGTGCCGACAGAGCCGCCTGTTTTTCAAAAACCAACAGGTGTCCGAAAAACGGCTGCTGATGTGTCCGAAGACACGCCGCCTGTCTCCGCCCGTCCGTTTACACGGCTGCCGTCGCCCACATCGGGAAAACTGATGGTGCACAGCAGTCAACCGCTGCTGGACGTGTTGGAACGGCAGGATGCGGAAAAAGCTCAGTCGGCAGTCGCTTCGCAGGAAAAAGAGGCAGTTGAAGATACGCTGTCGACCGAAGAACAGCCGCCGATTCGATATATCGGCGAGGCGTTTCGAACCTATCTGGTGGCGGAACGAGGTGATTCGCTGTTTGTGATCGACAAGCACGCCGCTCACGAACGCATTCTCTATCGGCAATTGTGTGAAAATGCCCGTCAGGATGCGCAAATGCTGTTGGAGCCGGTCACGGCGGCGCTCAGTCGGGAAGAGTATGAGGTGCTGCTGCCGGAGCTGGAACGGCTGCGGGAAGCGGGATTTGAAATAGAGGATTTCGGCGGCACACTGCTGGTGCGGGCGTTGCCGATGATGCTGACGGGCGAAGATGTGTCGGCGCTGTTACAGGAGATCGCGGGCGGCTTTTTGTCCGGTAAACGCGAGATCAGTATGGACAAGCTGGATTGGATCTATCACTCGGTCGCCTGCCGTGCCGCCATCAAAGCGGGCAATCGGAATTCGCCGGAGGAAATGGCGG
>CAJKXG010000174.1 GCA_905203795.1 uncultured Oscillospiraceae bacterium
GACGAACTGGAGCAAGCAGGCGTGGAATTGCGGCTCGGCGATACGTATTTAGACAAGTTGGACGATGTGTCGATGATCCTGCGCACCCCGGGCATGAAGCCGTATCTGCCGCCGTTTGAGCAGGCGCGCGAGCGGGGGATTCCCGTCACTTCGGAGATGGAGCTGTTTTTTGCGTTGTGTCCCGCGCCGATTTACGCGGTGACCGGATCGGATGGCAAGACCACCACCACCACCATCATCGCCGGTTTGCTGACGGCATCGGGGAAAACCGTGCACCTCGGCGGCAACATCGGACGTCCGCTGCTGCCGATTGTGGAGGAAATCCGACCGGAGGATGTGGCGGTCGTGGAGCTGTCCAGTTTTCAATTGACCCGCATGACGCAAAGCCCGCAGGTGGCGGTCGTGACCAATGTCGCGCCCAATCACCTCGACTGGCATACCGATATGCAGGAGTACATCGACGCCAAGCGCAATTTGGTGCGCTATCAGCAGGCAGGGGAACGCGCGGTGCTGAACGCCGACAACGAGATCACGGCTTCGTTTGCCGCGGATGCCGTCGGCGCGGTGTCCTGCTTTTCCCGCCGCCACGCGGTGGAACAGGGGGCGTATCTCGGCGAGGACGGTTGGGTGTATCTGGCCGCGAACGGCGTGTCCACGGCGGTTTTGCCGGCTTCGGATATCAAGCTGCCGGGACTGCACAATGTCGAAAACTATCTGGCGGCGTTTGCCGCCGTGCAGGGCGCGGTCGATCCGACGGTCATGGCGCAATACGCGCGCACCTTCGGCGGTGTGCCGTATCGCTGCGAATTGGTGCGCGAACGAAACGGTGTGCGCTGGTATAACGATTCCATCGCCAGCAGCCCGTCCCGCACCATCGCGGGGCTGCGGGCGTTTGATCGCCGCGTGATCTGGATCGCGGGCGGCTACGATAAACACATTCCGTATGCGCCGATCGGTCCTGTCGTCGCCGATACGGTCAAAACGGCGATTCTGATGGGCGCAACCGCCGATGTGATCGAACAAGCGGTGCGTGCCTGCTCCGATCTGCCGATCCTCCGCGTGTCGTCCATGGATGAAGCGGTGAAAGCGGCGGATGAACTGGCGAAAGACGGGGACATCGTGTTCATGTCGCCCGCCAGCGCCAGCTTTGACATGTATAAGAATTTTGAGGAACGCGGCGACCACTTCAAGCAGTTGGTCGCGGCGCTGTAAGGAGGGTGCGGGATGCCGCTGTGTGAACAATTGCAGGCGTTGTGCGCCGCCCCCGGGGTCGGCGGGCAAAAGGACATTGCCGAGCAAGCCGCGTCGATGTTTCGTCCCCTTGCGGACGAGATCGGCACCGACGCGGTCGGCAATGTGATCGCGTGGAAACGCTGTGACCGCGCCGACGCGCCGACGGTCATGTTGGAAGCGCACATGGATGAAATCGGCTTTGTCGTAACCGGCATTGAAGAAAACGGATTTTTGCGCGTTGCCGCGTGCGGACACGCGGATCTACGCATGCTGTCCGCCGCCGAAGTCGTGGTGTACGGCGACCGTCCTTATGCGGGGGTGTTTTGTTCCACGCCGCCGCATTTGAGCGACGAAAAATCCGAATTGCCGCCGCTGGAAGATATGGGCATCGACGTGGGGCTGGATCACGAGCAGGCGGCGGCGCATATCCCGCTCGGAACGCGCGTGGGCTTCCGCCCGCATTTTTCCCGCTTGCTCGGCGGGCGCGTTTGTTCCAAAGCCCTGGACGACCGCGCAGGTGTGGCGGCGTTGCTGCGCTGCGCGGAGATATTGCAGAACGAAACCTTACCCTGCCATCTGGCGATCGTTTTGTCCACGGCGGAGGAACTGGGATGCCGCGGTGCGGGTGCGGCGGCGTTTGCCGTGCAGCCGGATACGGCGATCGCGGTGGACGTCAGCTTTGCCTATACGCCGGACGCCAAACGCATCGACTGCGGCGAACTGGGCGGCGGACCGATGATCGGCTATTCGCCGACCTTGGATCACGCGGTATCTGTCCGATTGGAAGAACTGGCAAAGGAACAAAACCTGCCGTTTCAGCGGGAAGTCATGGGAGAACGCACCGGCACGGACGCAGACGTGATCACGATATCCCGCGCGGGCGTGACGACCGGGCTGGTCTCCATCCCGCTGCGGTATATGCACACGCCTGCCGAAGTAGTGGAATTGGCGGATATCGAGCATGTTGCACAATTGCTGGCGGCATTTGTCAGGGAGGGAGGATATACGGCATGAAACAGCGTATAGAAGAACTGGCGGCAATCGCTGCCCCCTCCGGTCGGGAACAGCCTGTGCGTGCCTATCTGTTGGACGCCCTCGCGAAAAGTCCCGCCGAGTTGTCCTGTTCCACCGATCGGCTGGGCAACCTGCTGGTCGATGTAAAGGGGAAAGCCCGTCCGAAAAAACGGGTGTTGTTTGCCGCCCATATGGATGAGGTCGGGCTGATGATTCGGGATATCACCGAGGACGGCTATCTGCGGTTTGTGACGGTTGGCGGCATCGACACACGTGTGCTGCTGGGGCGGCAGGTGCTGGTCAATGGGCATGTCGGCGTGATCGGATGTAAAGCGGTTCACCTTGCCACAAAAGAGGAACGCCGCCGTGTGCCGGAAGCAGATACGCTGCTGATCGACATCGGCGCACACTCCCGCGAACAGGCGGAGGAAGTGGTCAAAGTCGGCGATGTAGCGGTGTTTGACAGCGACTTTACCGCGCTTGGCGGTGACCTGTTCAAAGCCAAGGCACTGGATGATCGGGCGGGGTGTGCGCTGCTGCTGGCGTTGCTGCAAGAGGTGCCGCCGTACGATTTCACCGTCGCCTTTACCGTGCAGGAGGAAATCGGCTTGCGCGGCGCACAGACCGCCGCATTTGCGGTACAGCCGGATATCGCGGTGGTGGTGGACGCGACCACGGCGGCGGATACCGTCGGCGTGCCGACGGATCGGCAGGTTTGTCATGTGGGCGGCGGTGCGGTCGTGTCCTTTATGGATCGCCGCACACTGTATGATCATGAACTGTATACCGCGATTCTCCGCTTGGCGGCGCAGCACGGTCTGCGGGCGCAGCCCAAAACAATGGTGGCGGGCGGCAACGATGCGGGGGCGATTCAGACGACGGGCGCGGGCGCACGGGTGGCGGCGGTGTCGCTGCCCTGCCGCTATATCCATTCGCCGTCCTGCGTGCTGTCCGAGCGGGATTGCGCGGATACACTGTCGTTGCTGCGGCTGCTGGCGGAAACGCTGCCGGCGGGAGAGCTCGTATGATCCGCGCGGCGACACTTGCGGATCTGCAACGGTTATCGCCGGACAGTGAAGCTGCCCTCAAGCTGCTGGCGTTGGCGGACGCCTATGGCGTCGATCGTCCCTTCTTGCGGTTTTACCGCAGCGACAGCGGTTGCGTATTCGCCCGCATAGAGGACTCGGCAATCCTTTGCGCGGATGCCGACGCCGATCTCACGGAAGTTTCGCTGTTTTTGCAAATGGACAGCGAAGTGCGGCGGATACGCACCGACGAAGATACCGCCCGTGTGTTGGCGACCGCTTGGGGTGTAGACCCGATAGGCGGTCCTGTGCTGACGCCGCATACCGCGT
>CAJKXG010000175.1 GCA_905203795.1 uncultured Oscillospiraceae bacterium
TAGCATTCATGCGGCTTCGGGGGTTCTTTTTCTGGTGCGAGAAACGGGACTTGAATTCCGTAACCCCTATGTCGATCTTGTCGGAGATGTCAACGGTGATGGAAAAATCGATACCACAGACGCCCGTTTGACGTTGCAGTACGTAACAGGCCGCATCGATGAAGGACGATTGAACCTTTCAGCGGCGGATGTTGATAAGAATGGAAAAATCAATACGACTGATGCACAACTGATTTTGCAGAACAGCGCAGGAAAAACTAAATAAAGGTCACGCGAGCTTTCCATATGAAGCATTCTCGATTTAGTGGGAAAAGAAAAAACCGTCGTAGAAAAGCGGCGAATGGCACGGCCTTGCTCCGGATTTCAAACGGAGTGAGGCCGTTTTTCAAATTGATACGCTTGTAATTGTAGAATTGAACATACTTATCCACTGCTTGTTCCACCTCTGCTTGACAGGAAAATTTCATGCGATACAAACACTCCGTTTTCAATGTTCCAAAGAAATTTTCCATCGCAGCATTGTCATATGGACATCCGGAACTAGACATCGACGGCAGAATGTGGTATTCTTGACACAGGTCAAAATACGCTTGGGATGTGGATGGCGACCCTTGGTCACAGTGGAGTGCCAGTCCATCAGTGACCAATTCTTTTTACTTGGCATCGCGAATGGTGTCGGTCACCAGCGACGAGGTCATAACATTTCCAATGCGATACACCAGCACCATTTTGCCACACAAATCTATCACTGCACACATGTACACCATTCCTTTTGCCGTAGAAATATACGTGATATCCGTAACCCAAAACCGCTTTGGCGACGCTTGCTCGAAAGAGCGATTGAGCAAATTGGGATACTGGTGAACAGCACGCTGGTAATTGACATATGGTTTGCGGCAGAGTACCTGTGACAGCAAATCCAACTTCCGCATGACACGCAAAACCGCTTTCAGATTCACTTTTTTACCGTGTTGCCGGGAAAGCCAGCGGCGAACCCGACGGCAACCATATGTCTGTTTGCATTGCCGGAGGTAATCGACGATGTGATCAGTTACTGCTCCGTAGGCTCTTTTCCTCGGAGCAAATCCAATTAATTTATCATAATATTTTCCGCGTACAAGCCAATTTTTCCTGAAAGAAAAACGATGAAAGAATTTGCAGAAAACTTAGCACTGCAATTGCCATTCAAAATTTGTATGAGGTGGGATTTCTGAAAAAATAGGCTATAGGTATGACTCGCGAAAGCAAATGGCAAGAGAGGTCAATTTCCTTCATGCGAACCGCAAACAATTCTCTTTTTCACATCCCAGCCACACCTGCGGTGAGCAATTCGCGCATCGCAGGTTTTTCTTTTGCTCAAATGAGTTGCCCGCGGTGTATATTTTCAAAAAAATTGGGAAAATTCTATGGTGAAAGGGCTTGACAAATCTCGGAAATACGCTATAATATATAGCGTTCCTTTCAACATTGCGGAATTGTGTAAGGGTAGCACTGCAGTCTCTGACTCTGCCTGTCTGGGTTCGAATCCTAGTTCCGCAGCCAAAAAAATCCTGTCGAATCATCGGCAGGATTTTTTGTTTTATTTTTTACGCTTCATCCTTCGCCAAATGTGACTTTTGAAATAGCAGCAACCATGTGATTTGCAAATGTAGAGCAATCTTTTTGCAAAATTGGTCTTGACAAGGCGCGCAAGGTATGATATACTATCCCTTGCATTTGAGATGCGGCTTTAGCTCATCTGGTAGAGCGCCACCTTGCCAAGGTGGAGGTAGCGAGTTCGAGCCTCGTAAGCCGCTCCAGACCTGCGATTCGTTTCGGCGGATCGCAGGTTTTTTCTTTTTGCCGTGGATTTTAATAACAGAAAAATAAATTGTCCCGACGATCGAACCACGCGGGGGATGGGACGACTATACAGGTGAAAGCTTTCAAAAGAGGAGCCGATCATCATGTGGCAGAGCAACAACTGGGAGCCGTATTTGGACATGCTGATGGCGGCGGCGATCCGCCAGTGCGACAACATCGAGGATGCGCGCGATTTGGTGCAGGACACGCTGCTTGCCGCACTCGCCTATCAGAAAAGCGGTGCCGTCATCGACAATTTGCGCGGATGGCTGCTCACCGTGCTGAACCGTCGCTGCGCGGACATGCTTCGCCGCAAATACAGGCAACCGACCGTTACGATAGGCGAGGACTTTGACATCGCAGATGACTGCCGTGTATTTGAGCAAATCGGTCAGACGGACGAGGAGGAGGCGGTGCGGCGAGAGGTCGCGTATCTTGCGGACAAGTACCGCGCCATCATCGTGCGGCACTATTTTCGGGGAGAAAGTGTGGAGCGCATCGCCGCCGATCTGCACATACCGATCGGCACAGTCAAAAGCCGGCTGAATTTCGGACGAAAACAACTGAAGAAAGGAATGGAAAACATGGATACCTACAAAGAAAACAGTTATTCCCCGCAACGGCTGTTTGTCAGTTGGAGCGGGAGCAGCGGTGAAAACGACGAGCCGCTCTCGCTTGTGCCATATGACGACCTGTTGACGCAGAATTTGCTGATCTTGGCATACGACAAACCGATCACGGTGTCGGAACTTGCCAAAGCCATCGGCGTGCCGACGGCGTATGTCGAACCGGTAGTGGACAAGCTGGTAGACGGCGAACTGATGAAACGCACCGACGGCGGCAAGGTGTACACCGATTTTATCCTGTACGAACCGATGGATTTCCGGAAATATCTCCGCGAGGAGGAGACGTTCGCCGCCGATTACGCCCCGTTGTACTGTGAGCCGATGACAGATGCCATTGCGCAGCTCAGACAAACGTCCTTCTACAGTAAGCGGCTGGAGCGATTTCTGCTCATCCACATGGCGATGGATATCGTGCAGGACAGCCTTCGCCCGTACATGCCGCCGATGGTGTACCCCGAACGCCCGCACAACGGCGCGTGGATCGCGATGGGACATGTCCAAAAAGCGCAAGAGGAGAACGCTTATACGGGCAAAGAGGAATATTTAATGGCCGGCCTGCGAACCACGACGGTGGACGACTATTTGGGGGCAAAAAACCTGATTCTGCGGAGCTTTGAAACGTCGCTGTATCCGCTCCCCAAATACGACGGGTTCGGATACAACTCGCTGGGCGAGCTGGAAATGGATATTTTGCGGCTGTTTTATCTGATCCGCAAAAGCATTTCGCCCGAAACCGTCGGGTTTTCGCCGAAGATGCTCAAAAATATGCCGCTGATGCAGGAACGCGGCATGATCGCCATTACGGACGGCGTCCCGGTAATGCTGATCCCTTGCCTGACCCACGCGCAGTACGCACAATACGCCGCCATCAAGGACGCGGCAACGGCGAAGGCGGTAGAAAAGCTGACCGAACCGATGGGGGCGTATATCCGCGACAAGAAGAAGGCACTGCCGCCGCATTTGAAAAGCGTGCCCGATCAAAGACGGACATCCCCGTATGAGCCGCCGGTCATGTGTCTGGTGTATGAAGCGATCCGCCGCGGCGTACACGAGCGCGACCTCGGCTACCCGTGTCCAGAAATGCTGGCGGTGATGGATTGAGAAGAAGCGGGAGACCGTA
>CAJKXG010000176.1 GCA_905203795.1 uncultured Oscillospiraceae bacterium
GAGACAAAGCATATTCCTTTGTCCGAGCGGACAAGGCGACCGTGCCCGGCATTGTGGTGGAGTATAACCGGCGCGGGTATCGGGTGGATACATCCGACCAAAACCTCTTGTTACTAGCGCCGCCCGGTGCGCGGAAAACCAAGGGCTTTTACATCCCGAATATCAAGTACAATGCTGACGTTAACCGGAATACCGGCGGACAGGGGGCATCCTTGCTGATTGTGGACAGCAAAGGGGAGGAGCTGGCCGCCACCGGCAAGGAACTGGAGGCCAGCGGGATAGCGGTTAGTGTGATTGATCTGCGCTCTCCCACCAATTCCAACGGCAACAACATCCTGCACAACGTGAACCGGTATATCGACTTATCCAAATCTGCCGCGACGGATGCGGAGCGACTGCAATATCGAGCACGGGCGGAACACGCGGCCAAACAGTTGGCAAACTCGATCTGCCGCGCCACCGCCAGTTATTCCAATTCCGAGAGCGGCGAGTTTTTCACGAATACCGCCGAGGGATTGGTCACGGCTATGATCCTGCTGGTGAGCGAATACGGGGACAAGACCGAGCGGCATATCGTATCGGTGTTTCGGCTGATTATCGACTTAAACGGTCTGACGGCAAACACAGGGACAAAAGCATCGCCCCTACAGCAGAAAAACCGACTGGCGGAATTGCTGGAAAAACTCCCGGACGGAGGCGGGCGCATACGTCTGTTCTCCGGTGCCGCTGTCAGCGCCGACGTGCGCACCTCCATGAATGTCTTTTCTTCGGCGCTGTCCAAGTTGCTGGCGTTTCTCGATGCGGAGACGGAACAACTTCTTTGCGCGGACGGGAACATCTCCATGCAGGACTTCGTGGAGAAACCCTCGGCGATCTTCCTGGTCGTCCCGGACGGGGATACGACCCGCCATTTCATCGCATCGCTGTTCCTGTTGCAAAGTTTGGCCGAGCTGACTAACATGGCCGACAGCAGCCCGTCCCTCACGCTGCCGCGTCCCGTATTTGTGTACTGGGATGAGTTCGGGAATATGCCGCCGGTCAAAGACATCGACGGTCGGTTCACGGCGGCGCGTTCCCGTGGGATCCGCATTGTCCCGGCGCTGCAATCGCTGTCGCAGCTCGAAAACAAGTATTCGCGAGAGGCAGCACGTGTCATTCGGGAAGCGTGTCAGATCACCATGTTCTCCTTCATATCGCCGTTGGCCTATGATACGGCGAAGATCCTGTCGGAATCACTGGGGAATTACACGGTGCAAAGCGGATCCGTTTCCCAGGGAGACAAACGCAGTACCAGTACGCAGATGATGGGGCGGGCGCTGATGACCCCCGATGAGATCATGAAGATCCCGCCGGGGAACTTTGTGGTGCTGCGGAGCGGCGGCACAAAGGATAAAAGTACGCCGCCTACCCAAACCACCTTGCCGGTCTACATGGCGGTATGGCAATTGGCGGAGGGGAGAGTGGCGGTGCCGAAACTGGAGATCCGGGATGTGGACGTGCTGACGGAAGAAAAGTTAATTGCACGGCAACAATGTGTGGTCACCCCCGACCCGGTAGAGGACGAGCCGGAACCGCAGATCCCAAAGCCAAGGAAGGCACCGGCAGCACCACCTCAAACGGCTGCCGCCCCGCGTGGATTCCGCCGAAAGGAGACTTCGGAACCCACCCGGTAAAAAACGCTGAAAAACGGCGAAAACGAGAGTTTGACTTTCAAGCCCCCGACCACAAGATGTTGTGGTTGGGGGCTTCGCCGTACCG
The DNA here is from genome assembly GCA_905203795.1 of uncultured Oscillospiraceae bacterium. Lineage (GTDB taxonomy): Bacteria > Bacillota > Clostridia > Oscillospirales > Acutalibacteraceae > CAJKXG01. The sequence continues at coordinate 1,759 of CAJKXG010000176.1, forward strand.
GTTATCAAATCCGCCGTAAATTGCGCAAACGGCGGATTTTGCCGGTTGATTTTTTCGGGCGACCGAGGCGGTATCGAACTAAACAAAATGCCGATTACTTACACAGATGATAAGGAGGATTTAACTTATGTTTGACAAACGACAACAACTGCTCTTTTTGGTGGAGCAGTGGGCGGAACAGTACCATTGGGAGATGGTGGGACTAAATACCGAGGACGGCACCGTCACCCTGCGCAAACGTGATCCTGACGTAATCTACACGCCGGTGGGACAAGAGCCGCCGGAAGCAACAAACTAACCACATTCGCCCCGACAGAACGTCGGGGCTTATTTTTTTAGGAGGAATTGTCATGTCAATTATCAGCAAGGAACAATGGTCGAAATGCCCGCAATCCATGACGGGCGAACCTTTCGGGGTGTACGCCTTGTGGGCGGATTGCTACGCGCTGCTCTCCAACCCGCATTGGAAGCGGGCGGCGGCGGGCGGTCTGAAGGAGCAGTTGAAACGCCACAGCCGCGCCGGTAGCCGTTTTGAACGTGAATATGCGATCCTGTGCGCAAAGTACCTCAAGATGATTCGTGCGCCCTATGCCGAGAATCGCTTTGAGACGTTCTACGAGCTGTTTGACAGCCCGCATGAGGAAATCCCCGCCATCCGTCATATAAGCGCCGCAGAGGGGCGCAGATACGCCAAAAAGAACCCTCTGCCGATCATCCATGAGCCGGAATACTGGACAGCGGTAAAAGTGTCGCTGCTGCGCGACACGTGCCTGTCCCTGCGGGCAAAGGGACTGCTGATCCTCGTCCAGCGTTGGATGGATTTGCAAGGGAACTGCGACGATTATACGATGACTAAGCAGTCGATCATGCACAAGGAGCATATTAAGCGCAGCAGTATCGATACGGCATGGGCAGAAGCAAAGGCGGTGGGATTGCTGGATGGGTGTTCCATCGTGGGCGATCAAGGACGGTTTGCGTGGCAATACGAACTCCCGCAAGCGGTCGTATACGGCGGTCAGATCACCGGCACGGTGCGGGTGATGGGCGTTGGACGGCGCAGCAGGAAACGTCGGAGCCGCTATGCGGCCAAGCGGCAACGCAAGGCGGCACGGCGCACCATGGAGCCGCGCCGGGAAAGAGCGGCAGAACCGACACGGGCGCAGGTGCGGGAACAGTTGATGGAGCAACTGCAATACGACCTGTTAGCCACACAAGAGCGCACAGCGCCTCTGTATTACCGCCGCAGCGACCTTGACGGCTACATCTCGTTGATGGTGGACACGGCCTGTACCGGCAAGGATACGGTGCGGATCGGCGGCGAGGATATCCCTGCCGGTGACGTGCGCGACCGGCTGATGGCGATCACCGGTGACGAGCTGCTGGCCGTCATGGGCGCGGTGGCGGAGCAGGAGGGCATCCGCAATCCACGTGCGTATAAGCTGACCGCACTCTACCGGGCGGCACAAACGGTGGACGCCTATCAGATGGGCATTGTGGCATAAGAAGGAGGTGCAGGACAGATGATGAAAAAACTGCAAAATGGATGCCAACGGGTGAAGTGCGCCCTTTTTGCCCCTCTTACCGGCCGTTTTTGCAAGACGAAACTTGCAAAACTTGCAAATTCGGGCGACGATCGCGCGCGGCCGCGGCAAAATCACGCAGGATGCACCCTGTTCCGTTGCAAACCTCTTTTTTTGCCGTGAGCATTGCTGCTTTTGCCGGCGTCGGAAACACCGGTGCTGGAAAGTCGGGGGACATATATTAGAATTAGGGCAACACCGCACAAAGACAGAGGTAGAAAAGTTTACAAAAAAGTGGTAAAATAG
>CAJKXG010000177.1 GCA_905203795.1 uncultured Oscillospiraceae bacterium
GCAGACGCGCCAGCCGTCCCCACACGCCGGTGCGGGCGGCTTTTTCCGGCTCGGACAGGTCGGCAAGCTGCGCCGCGTAGCCGTACAAGATCCAGAACAGCACCCCGAAAACGGTGACGACATACAAAATGCGCGCTTCCATCATTTCCACGCCGAGGATGGCGAGCAGCATCAACACGATCGTGTTATACGCGGCGGCATCGGGATCGCCGCGCCGTTTCCACAGCAGGCGCAGCAGACGCCCGCCGGACAGCAGCAAAAACGCCGCCATGATCGCGAAACCGACAACGCCGGAGCACACCAGCACCGTGACGGCGATGTTGTGCAGTCCGCCGCGCGTCAGGTTTTCCTGCCAATATTTCGGTACGAACGGCGTGACCGTTTCGCACATATTCGCGTATGAAATGCCGAACCACGGACTTTGCTTCAGCGCTTCCAGCCCGCCTTTCCACAGCTCCTGCCGTCCGGTCAGCAGACCGCCGTCCACTTTGCTGTCCACGCGGTTGAAATCCACCTTGTTTTCGGGGTCGATCGCGGCGGTCGTCGCCGCAACTTTTCCGAGCATCACGGGATCGTTTGCGTCAAACGCCCATTTGCCGTCCGACCAATCCGCCACCACGGCGGGTGCGTACGCCAGCACCGCTTTGATCGGCGCATTCGCCGCGATGACCAGTGCAGCGGCGGCGACGGCGGCGGCGGCTTTCAGCAATTCGCCGCATTTGACACGGAAACGCGGCAGCACAAAGAACACGAACAGCCCACAGAACACCGCCAGCATATACCATGCGGCGCGGCTGAGGGTCAGCAGCAGACAAAGATATTGCAGCAGCAGATTGCCCGCGTGCGCCACACGGGTGATTGCCTTTTGCGGGCGGCAGCGCAGCAGCAGCATGCTGAACGCGCAGGAGAGCAGATTCAGCGTCGAGCCGGTGTTGCAGTTGTACAACCCGTGCAGGCGGTTGTCGTGCATGCCGATAAACAGATGGGAATACTTGCCCAGTCCGGTTTTTTGCACATAGATCGCGCTGTAGGAGGTGAGGAAGGTCGCAAAGCCGAACAGGGAATACACGGCCGTGATGATAATGAACACCCGCGCGAGGAGCACCAGTTCCCGTTCGATGGTTTCCTTCGGCTTGTCGAGATCATAGGCGAACAGCACGAAGAAAAACAGCACCATGTACGCCAATTGCGACAGATTGGTGCTGAAATTTTGCGCGCGGCAAAGCAGCGAGGTCACGCCGTAGGAGACACTGAACAGCGCCAAAAAGGCGGCGTAACGGTTGCGCAGGGCGCGCTGTGTGCGGACGATGTCCACCACCAGCACCACCATGCCCCACGCCAGCAGCACCTTGACGTATTTGCCGTAAGCGTCGTGAATCGGCGGGACGGCGGTGAACAGCGTGACGACCATCATCGCCATTTTGAGCGCAAAGCTCTGCCCAAACAGGCAGTCCAGCACCCGTTTGCCGCCGTTTGTCAGGCGCGTGAGGGTCATGCATTGTCTCTCCTTCCGTTTCCGTGTCGTTTCAGGCGGTGGAACAGCCCGTTGAAATCCCGCTTGAGGATCAGCTTGGTGCGGGTCAGCAGCAGCAGCATGCCGAATCGCCGCTTGACCAGCAGCGCGATCACGCTGTCGGCGTAGCGCCCCAGCCTATGCGGGCGGGCGGCGCAATATCGCACGGTGGGATGCGCCGCCAGTTGTGCAAAATAGGCGCGGCGGCGGGCATGGTCGAAGCCCCATGCGGGGCTGTAGGTGTTGTCGATGCAGCCGACCACGCCGTTGAGGAAAAACGGCACGACGGTGCGCTCGGCATCGTCGCCGCGCAGTGCCCACGCGTCCAGCTTGGCGTAGTAAGCGTCGGTGATGCGGCACAGCAGATCAAAAATGTCCGGCGGGTATTTGCGGAATACGCCGCCGAGCGTGTTGACGCGATAATGATAGAGCGGGCGCGCCACCGTACAGCAGGACGCGGCGTGCTCGAAATAGTCGAGGTTGAACATACCGTCCTGAAACCGCCGCATATCGGGGAAACGCAGGTTGTGCTCGTCGATGAGCTGTTTTTTGTACAGCTTGTTCCACGGATAGCCCGCCAACCCCTGCGGGAAACAGGAGGTGAAAAACGCGCGGGTCGTGTCGCGGTCGGGATACAGGCGGTCGTCGGGGAGAAGCGGCGGCAGCTCGCCGCTTTCGTCAAAGCTGTGATAGCCGCACACCACCACGTCCGCGCCGGTGCGCTGTTCCGCCTCCAGCATGACGGCGAGCATGTCCGGCTCGTAGAAATCGTCCGCGTCCGGAAAAAATAAGAATTGTCCCGTTGCCGCGTCGATGCCGGCGTTGCGCGCCGCGCCCGCACCGCTGTTCGGCTGATGGATCACGCGAATGCGCGCGTCTTTTGCCGCCAGACGGTCGCAGACCGCGCCGCTGTCGTCGGTGGAGCCGTCGTCCACCAGCAGCAATTCAAAATCCGCGCAGGTCTGCCCCAACACGGCGGATACGCTTTGCTCCAGACAGTCGGCGTTGTTGTACACCGGCATGATCAAAGACAAAAGCGGCATGGCGAATCCTCCTTTGTCAGGCGCGTTTCAGCCGCTGCAAACGGTCATAGTCCACGCCGAACGCGTGCAGCAGCCGCGTGATATAATAGCGTTTTGCCGTCATACGGGCAAAATCCGGGTAATTTTGCTTGAGGAAGCGGTAAAATTCCCGCCCCTGCGCCGCGCCCTCGCGGCGATTTTTGTTGTAGATCAGCGCGATGTTGTAATGCGTGTGCAAGAGCAGCATGACGCGGTAGTCCACGTACTCCTTCAGCGCGCCGTCAAAGCCGCCGGTCGCGGCAAACCGCAGCATTTCCTCCGTCATTTGGTGGTGGTGCGAAATGCGGCGGACGTAGTTTTGGCTGTCCACACTCTGGGCACTGTTGCCGATGAGATAGCGGTAAATATCCAGATCCAAAAACGTCACCGTCTCACAACGGGCGGTCGCTTTGAGAATAAACTCGAAATCCACGTAAAAAATGTGTTCGCGCAGGGTGATGCCGTAACGGCGCAGCAGGTCGGTCTTGACCGAAACGGTGTGCAGGTTGTACCGCTCGCACAGGTCGCCGCCGCTGTAGTCCAGAAACGGTACGGCGCGTTCAAAAGGAAGCCCCTCCGGCAGCCGTTCGGGGACTTCCTCTCCCGTGACCATGTGCACGGTGCGGCGCTGATCCACCACCATGTCGGTGTCGATGGTGCGCAGCTTGTCCAGCAGCACGACAAGCTGATCGGTGTTCACCCAGTCGTCGCCGTCCACCACGCGGAAATATTTGCCGCTCGCTTCGCGCATACCGGTGTTCACCGTCGAGCCGTGCCCGCCGTTTTCCTTGTCGATCAGGCGGAAAATGGCGGGATACTGCGCTTCATATCGGCGGGCGATGTCCGCCGTGCCGTCCTTTGAGCCGTCATTGACGATCAGCACTTCCACCCCGTCCGCGAGACGCTCGTCCGCAAAAGAGCCGAGACATTTGTCGAGATACGCCTCCACATTGTAGGCAGCGATGGATACGGTCAGC
>CAJKXG010000178.1 GCA_905203795.1 uncultured Oscillospiraceae bacterium
CGATGAACTGCGGGAGATCACGCTTGGGGAGACGCTGGGCGTCAGCAGGACGCCGGTCCGGGAGGCGCTGCGGCAGGTGCTGCGCAGTCGGTTGTTTGCGACCGCTGTACTCGCCGTGCTCAGCGCCGGCATGATCTCTTACGTATCCATGTCCATGCACGCGGTCACTGTGTTTGACGGCGACGTCCGTCATGTGGTGATGACGCTCTCGGACAACAATACGCTGGTGGAAAAGACCGAATCGGAACCGGCGGCGCAGCCTGCCGAGGACAGCGATCTGCTCACCGTGCAGGTCACGGCGGACGGCGTGACCACCATCGTTCGCATGGCGGGCGGTACCGTCGGCGACGTGTTGGGCAAGGCGGGCATCGAGATGGACGAAAATGATGAAACCAATGTTGCGACCGACACCCCCGCCAGTGACGGACTGTCCATCCAAGTAGCGCGCGTTGAATACAAGGAACGCACCGAGACGGAAACGCTGTCCTACAAAACCGTGACCCAGTACACAAACACGTTGGCGAAGGGCCGCGTTGTGTGGAAGCAAAAGGGCAGCGAGGGTCGTGTAACCCGCGTGTACCGCGACCGCATCGTGGAGGGCGAAGTCACCGACACCTTTATGGTGAGTGAAGAAACCATCGAACCTGTGGACGCTATCAAGCTGATCGGCACGGTGGTGGGCGCACCCATGTCGCCCGCGCCCTTCGATATTGCACTGGACGCGGCGGGACAGCCGCTGACATATAAGTCGGTGCTGACCGGCAAGGCGACCGCGTACACCAACGACCGCGGTCTGTGCGGCACCACCTGCTCGACCGGCATGAAAGCGCAGGTCGGCGTGGTGGCAGTCGATCCGAAGATCATCCCCTACGGCACCAAGCTGTATATCGTGTCGGCGGATGGCTCGTATGTATATGGCTACGCCATCGCGGGCGATACCGGCGGCGGTGTGCGTGCGGGTCGCATCATTGCCGACCTGTTCATGGACACCTATGAGGAGTGTATTCAGTTCGGTCGCCGCACCATGAATGTGTATATTTTAGAGTGATTTATCCGATATGTATATTTCTCCGCCGTGAGCTGCCCGCTTGCGGCGGTTTTTCGTGTGCGGAGACGGGAAATCTCTTTACAGACGGCGGAAAAAATGGTATACTGATTGTTATAGCCGCATCGTGATTAGGAGGTACTGTACCATGAGCAAGATTCAAATGCGTACGCCGCTCGTCGAAATGGACGGCGACGAAATGACCCGCATCATCTGGCAGGCGATCAAGGACAAACTGCTCACCCCGTTTGTCGATCTGAAATGCGAATATTACGATCTCGGTCTGCCGCATCGCGACGAGACCAACGATCAAGTGACGGTGGACGCCGCCAACGCCATCAAAAAATACGGCGTGGGCGTCAAGTGCGCCACCATCACCCCCAACGCCCAGCGCGTAGAGGAATACCACTTGAAGGAAATGTGGAAAAGCCCCAACGGCACCATCCGCGCCATGCTGGACGGCACGGTGTTCCGCGCGCCGGTGCTGGTGAGCGGCATCGAGCCGAACGTCAAGACGTGGAAAAAACCGATCGTGCTGGCGCGTCACGCGTACGGTGACATCTATCGCAACACCGAGATCCGCGTCGAGGGCGCGGGCAAGGCGGAATTGGTCGTCACCGACGAGCAGGGCAACGAAACCCGCCGCCTGATCCATGAGTTCAGGGACGGCGGCATTGTGCAGGGCGTGCACAACACCGATGCGTCGATCGCCAGCTTTGCGCGCGCGTGCTTCAACTACGCGCTGTCCATCAAGCAGGATCTGTGGTTCTCCACCAAGGACACCATCTCCAAGACATACGACCACCGCTTCAAAGATATCTTCGCCGAAATCTACGAGGCGGAGTACAAAGCGAAGTTTGAAGAGGCGGGCATCGAGTATTTCTACACGCTGATCGACGACGCGGTTGCGCGTGTCATCCGCTCAGAGGGCGGGTTCATTTGGGCGTGCAAGAACTACGACGGCGACGTGATGAGCGACATGGTGGCGACGGCGTTCGGCTCGCTGGCGATGATGACGAGTGTGCTGGTGTCGCCGGACGGCAACTACGAATACGAAGCCGCGCACGGCACGGTCACGCGGCACTATTACAAGCACCTCAAGGGTGAGGAGACGTCCACCAACTCGGTGGCGACCATTTTCGCGTGGTCGGGCGCGCTGCGTAAGCGCGGCGAGCTGGACGAGCTGCCTGAGCTGGTCGCGTTTGCCGATCGGCTGGAGTCCGCCACACTGGCGACCATCGAAAGCGGCACCATGACCAAGGATCTGGTCGGTCTGTCCACCCTGCCGAACAAGCGCGCGGTGAATACGATGGACTTCCTCGACGCGATTGCGGAGCGGCTGGCATGATGACGATTAAAAGCGCCTGCTTTTGAGCAGGCGCTTTTGTCGTCTCCGCGGCAACATGTTTGTCGGCGCGACCGCGTGGGATTTCCCCCTATCCGTCGGACGCGAAACCGCGTTGAAATTCATGCGCCGGCGTCTGATACGACCGAGCAAATTATTTTCAACTTTTGTCTTGACAAACGGGGGGTTCTATGGTATCATATGCGTTGCCGTGACGTGCGGGTGTAGTTCAATGGTAGAACCCCAGCCTTCCAAGCTGGTCGCGTGGGTTCGATTCCCATCACCCGCTCCATCTGAACGTGTCATGTTGTATAGGCGCCTGTAGCTCAGCTGGATAGAGCATCTGCCTTCTAAGCAGAGGGTCAGGGGTTCGAGTCCCTTCAGGCGCGCCATATATGGTGGATGTAGCGTAGTTGGTTAACGCGCCAGTTTGTGGCACTGGAGACCGTGGGTTCGAGTCCCATCTTCCACCCCACACAGAATGCGGATACTCCGGTATCCGCATTCGTTCAAAGTCTTTCCGACCCATGGTCGGTTTGATATATTGGGATGTAGTCTAGCGGTAGGACAGCAGACTTTGACTCTGCCCGTGCAAGTTCGACTCTTGCCATCCCAGCCATCAAATGGATACAAAAAAGATGTATCCTCGAAAAACCCCGATTTCATCGGGGTTTTTCGTCGTCTATGGGGAGAATTTTCAAAGTGCGTTTCCGCAGCTGTATTTGTTTTCGGGATAAATTTGAACTCTCATAAAATTGAATATCGTTGCTAAATCAAGCAGGGGGATGTAATTCTCACCTGCCTTTTCATACTTATCGAGCCGATCGTAATGACTGGCTTTTATATATCCACGGCAAAAAATCCAAAATCAGTAGGAATGTTGGGATATATCGCTGAGATGTGTCTACACCGTATAACCACTCGTTGAGTAACAGAAAAGAGACGATAAGCTGGCAGATGGAAAAGCAGAAATCCAGCGGGGTTCACTGCTCTCATGGCAATAGAAAAGAAAGCCACAAGTCGGATGCCCTATGCCCATCAAATATTTACACGTGTTCGCAGAGTTCGGTGGGTTTTGCTCCGATTTAGAAGCCATGGGCGATTTTAAATATATTGTCAATGAAGACACGC
>CAJKXG010000179.1 GCA_905203795.1 uncultured Oscillospiraceae bacterium
GTTGCTTTATTTTTTACCCTAAATGGGTCACATCTATTTACAACACAGACATCGGCGTCAATAAATGCGAAAATTTCTCTTGCATTTTCTGAAAAGGTGTGCTATACTTCCCATGTTAAGGTGTATCCGAAAGAGGTGAATCTCATGAAAGAGGCTATCCATCCCAATTACAAAAAGACCACGATCACCTGCGCATGCGGCGAAGTGATCGAGACCTCCTCCACCAAGGAGAACATCCGCGTGGAAATCTGCTCGAAATGCCACCCGTTCTTCACCGGCAAACAAAAGCTGGTGGATACCGGCGGTCGTGTCGATCGCTTCAAGAAGCGTTTCGGCATGCAGGATGAGAAGTAATCTTCGCAGCTTAAAATCCCCCGAACAGTCATGTTCGGGGGATTTTTCTGTCTTTAGTTTTTCAGATGAACATCCATTTGCGGGAAGGGGATGGCGATGCCGTCGCGGTCAAAGCGTGTTTTCACCGATTCCATGAGATCGTAATACACCGTCCAATAATCCTCCGCGCGGCACCACGCGCGCAGTACAAAATCGAGACTGCTGGCGTTTTGCACATCCAGCCGTGCCGTTGGGGCGGGGTCTTTCAGCACCAGTTCGTGGCGGGTGGCTTCGTCCAGCAGGGCGGTTTTGACCGCTTCCATGTCCGATGCGTAATCCACCGAAAACGTGAGATCCACGCGGCGGATCTTTTCGGAGGAGTAGTTGATGATGGCGGTGTTGGTCAGACTGCCGTTCGGGAGCGTGATCTGCTTGTTGTCGTAGGTGCACAGCGTCGTATAAAAGACCGCGATGGATTCGACTGTGCCGCTTTGTCCGGATACTTCGATGTAGTCGCCGATGCGGAAGGGATGCGTCAGCAGGATCACCAGCCCGCCCACAAAATTGGTCAGCGCGCCTTGCAGCGCCAAGCCGACGGCGACGCTGGCGGACGCGAGGATGGTGATGAACGATGTCAGCGGAATGCCCAACGTGCCCGCGACGGTCAGGCAGAGCAGCACATAGAGCACGACGCGGATCAGGCTGCCAAGAAAGCTGCGGGCGCTTTGGTCGATGCGCTTGAATCCGCGGCTGTTTTGCATCCACCGTTTCACCAGGCGGATGATCAGCAGTCCGATGATCAGCACAATGGCGGCGCTCAACAGCTTTAAGCCGACAGCGGTCATTTTTTCGGAAAGCATATTCCAGAGTTGCTCGGTCGTCATGTTGCCGCCTCCTTACTTCATGTCCACGATGGTGACGCCGGTTTCGCCCTCGCCGTAGCTACCGAGACGAAAACTCTTGACGGCGGGGTGGCTGCGCAGATGCTTCTGTACGGCGGCGCGCAGTGCGCCGGTGCCTTTGCCGTGAATGACGGTCAGCCGTTCCAGCTTCATCAGTTGGGCGTGGTCGAGGAATTGATCCAGTTCCAACAGCCCTTCTTCGACGGTGAAGCCGCGCAGATCCAGTTCCGTGGTCGCGTCACGGTCGGCACGGGAGGGAAGTGTGGCGGTGCGCTCGCCGCGCTTCGGCGGGAGCGGCGCTTGCTTGTCCTTCATCAGCCGCAGGTTGGCGAGGGGGACGCGGGTCTTGATGATGCCCGCCTGCACCTCCACGTTGCCGTTCGCGTCCGGCGCTTTCAGCACCACGCCGCGTTTGTCGATATCCACGATCAGCACATCGTCGCCCGCCTTCAGCGGACGCGGCAGTACATAGCCCTCCTGCCGCCGCTTGGTGACGGGGTCGATCTCCTGTTCCAGCGCGTTCAGCCGCTGCCGCAGCTTGCTTTTGGCTTCGCCCGCCCGCGCGGAAAAATCCGCCGCGTTCTTTTGACGGCGCAGTTCCTCCAGTTCGTCGATGAGGGCGGTCGCTTCCGCACGGGCGCGATCGACGATGCGCTGCGCCTCCGCACGGGCGCGTTCCAGTTCACGGTCGCGCTGTTGTTCGATGGTGTCCAGATGCTGCTGTGCCTGTGCGCCCGCGCGTTCCGCACGGAGACGCGCGTCGTTGGCGGCTTGCAGCTCGGATTCCAGTTCCTGCCGCCGTTCGTCCAACTGTGTCACGACGTCTTCCAGACGCTGGCTGTCGCTGTCCACCCGCGCTTCCGCGCGGGACACCAGTTCTTCCCGCATCCCCAGCCGCCGCGAGATAGCAAACGCGTTGGAGCGCCCGGGAATGCCGATCAGCAGGCGATAGGTGGGGCGCAGGGTGGCAACGTCGAATTCGCAGCTGCCGTTTTCCACATGCGGGGTGTGGATGGCGTAGGCTTTCAGTTCGGGATAATGCGTGGTGGCGGCGATGCGCGCGCCCTGTCCGCGCAGTTGTTCGAGAATGGCGATGGCGAGCGCCGCGCCCTCGACCGGATCGGTGCCCGCGCCCAATTCGTCCAGCAGCACCAGGCTGTGTGCATCCGCTTCGTCGAGAATGCGGATGAGGTTGGTCATGTGCGCTGAAAAGGTGGAGAGCGATTGCTCGATGGACTGCTCGTCGCCGATATCCGCCAGCACCTTGCCGAACACCGACAGCGTGCTGCCGCCCGCCACCGGCGGCATCATGCCGCACATCGCCATCAGCGTCAGCAGACCGATGGTCTTGAGCGTGACGGTTTTGCCGCCCGTGTTCGGGCCGGTCACGACCAGCGTGTCGAAATCGCCGCCCAGTTCCACGTCGATGGGGACGGCTTTTTGCGGGTCGATCAGCGGATGCCGCGCCCGCCGCAGACAAAGATAACCGCTGTCGGTCATGGCGGGCATCACGGCTTTCATGCGATACCCCAGCCGCGCCTTGGCAAACAGCAGGTTCAGTTCCATCAGTATGCGGTAATCCGCGATGATAGCGTCGGCGAAGCCGCCCACCTCGGCGGACAGCTCCGTGAGAATGCGCTCGATCTCCGCCTTTTCCTTCGATTGCAGCAGGCGGATGTCGTTGTTGGCTTCCACCACGCCGATTGGTTCGACAAACACCGTCGCGCCGGAAGCGGAGGTGTCGTGCACCAGTCCCGCGACCTCGCCGCGGTGCTCTGCCTTGACCGGCACGACGAAGCGTCCGTCGCGCATTGTGACGATGGGGTCTTGCAGCAGCTTTTGATACGCGGCGGAGCGGATCATGCGGTCGAGCTGATCGCGCACGCGTTGGGACGCGGCGCGCATACGGCGGCGGATGTCCGCCAGTGCGGGGGAGGCGTTGTCCGCGATCTCGTCCTCCGATTGCACGACGGCGGCGATGCGGTCCTCCAGATATTTGTTGGGGGAAAGCGACTCAAAACGGTCGTCGAGACACGTTTCCCCGCCCGCGCAGTGCCGCCGCCATTCGGTCAGCGAGCGGATGACGCGCAGTACCTCCGCGATGTGCAGCAGTTCGCGCAACGACAGTACCGCGCCCGCTTCCGCACGGCGCAGGGCGTTATCCACGTTTTTGATCTGCCCGAACGACGGACTGCCGAAACCCGCGATCAGCCGATAAGCGGCGTCGGTCTCGTCCAGCCGCCGCTGCACGTCGCGCAGACGGGTGGCGGGTTCGAG
>CAJKXG010000180.1 GCA_905203795.1 uncultured Oscillospiraceae bacterium
ATGAACTGCCCGCCCGTTTCGGTGCGGCGCAGTTGCCGCAGGTGGAGATCGCCGACCTGCGCGGCGAGAGCCTGATGGGGGTGAACGCCATCATCGGCGAACGCCTGCGGGCGGCGATGGAGGAGACGCTCTCACAGGGGCGGCAGGTGATCCTGCTGCTCAACCGCCGCGGCTATCACACCCACGTGTCCTGCCGCTCGTGCGGCTATGTGCTGACCTGCCCGTCGTGCAGCGTGTCGATGACCTATCACCGCGCCAACGAGCAGCTCATCTGCCACTATTGCGGGCATATGCAGCCTCCGCCCGCCCGCTGTCCGCAGTGCGGCTCGGAGCACCTTCGATATGCTGGTCTGGGCACACAGCGGGTGGAGGAAGAGCTGAAGGAGTTGTTCCCCGACGCCAAGGTGCTGCGCATGGACACCGACACCACCATGTCCCGCTACGCGTATGAAAAGCGGTTCGGCGAATTTGCCCGCGGCGACTATCAGATCATGATCGGCACGCAGATGGTGGCAAAAGGACTGGATTTTCCGCAGGTCGGTCTGGTGGGGGTGCTGTCCGCCGATCAATCGCTGTACAGCGGCGATTTCCGCTCGTTTGAGACGACGTTTTCGCTGCTCACACAGGTCATCGGGCGTGCGGGGCGGCGGGAAACGGCGGGAAAAGCCGTCATCCAGACCTACCCCCGAAAGTTATGTCATTGATCTGGCGGCGAAACAGGATTATGTCAGCTTTTATCGCATCGAAATCGCCGCCCGCCGCCTGATGAAGTACCCGCCCTTCACCGACTTATGCATGTTCGGCTTTGTCGGCGAGCGGGAAGAGACGGTACAGCGCGCGGCGCATCGCTTTCTCGGCGCGCTGCACGCGGCGGTAACGGAGGGCGGCCGCTATCACGGTCTGCCGGTGATCGTACTCGACCCGACCCCCGCGATGGTTTCGCGGGCGGCGGGCAAGTATCGGTATAAGCTGATTATGAAAACAGTCAATAACGCCGCTCTGCGCGCGTTGCTCGCGGAGCTGCTGACCGCTTTTCCGAAAGCGCGGGAAAACAAAGACGTGTCGGTGTTTGCCGACATCAATCCCGCCGGTTTCATTTGAGTTGTACGCACAGCGGTAGGAGGTATTTTTATGGCTATTCGCAATATACTAAAACAAGGCGATCCGACGCTTGCCAAGGTGTGCCGTCCGGTGACGGAGTTCAACGAACGGCTGTGGCAGTTGTTGGACGATATGGTGGAGACGATGCACGCCGCCGACGGTGTGGGCTTGGCAGCACCGCAGGTGGGGATTTTGCGCCGCCTGTTTGTCATGGACGTCGGCGACGGCGTGGTGGAAGCGATCAACCCCGAAATCGTGGACGAAAAGGGCGTGCAGGAGGAGGCGGAGGGCTGTTTGTCGCTGCCCGGCGAATACGGCGTGACCCGCCGCCCGAAGCGCGTCAGGATGAAGGCGCAGGATCGCAATGGCAAGTATTTCTACTTGACAGGAGAAGATCTGACCGCGCGTTGTATCTGCCATGAAACGGATCACTTGGACGGCATTTTGTTTACACAGCACGTGATCCGCGCGGCGGAGGATTGAGAATAGGGGCGTGAAAGCCGTGGAAAAGCTGAATATCGTATTTATGGGCACGCCGGATTTTGCCGTGCCGTGTCTGGAACGGCTGTTGGCGGACGGACACAACGTGTCGCTCGTGGTCACACAGGCGGATAAACCGAAGGGTCGCGGACATCAACTGGCGGCGCCGCCTGTAAAGGAATGCGCCCTTACACATAACATTCCCGTCTACCAGCCTGCCACGTTGCGCAGTGAAGAAGCGGCTTCGCGGCTGGCGGCGGAGCAAGCGGACGTTTTTGTGGTGGTGGCATATGGCAAGCTGCTCCCCTTGACACTGCTTTCAATGCCGCGCTATGGCTGTATCAACGTGCGCGGCTCGCTGCTGCCGAAATACCGCGGCGCCGCCCCCATCCAATGGACGGTGTTGAACGGCGACCGCGAGGGCGGCGTGACCACCATGCGCATGGACGAGGGCATGGACACCGGCGATATGCTGCTCACCGCGCGGGTGCCGGTGCCGGAGGAGATGACGGCGGGCGAGCTGTACGATCAGCTGGCACCGCTCGGCGCGTCGCTGCTGTCCGAAACACTGGCGCGGCTGGACGATCTCGTGCCGCAAAAGCAGGACGAAGCGCTCGCCACCCACGCGCCGATGCTCAGCCGCGCGCTGTCGCCGCTGGACTTTTCGCTGTCGGCGGCGACACTGCATAACACGTGCGCGGGCTGAACCCGTGGCCCTCCGCCACCTGCCGCTTGGACGGCAAAACACTGAAGATCCACACCTCCCGTGTGGGCGGCGAAACCAATGCCGCGCCGGGAACAGTTGTAAATGTAAATCCCTTTACAGTAGCTTGCGGCGATCACACCTCGCTGGAACTGCTGGAGGTACAGTACGAGGGCGGTAAACGCATGGACGCGGCGCAGTTTTTGCGCGGTCACGCGGTGCCGCTCGGTACGGTGCTGACAGGGAAGGAGGACGCGTAATGTACTGGTTTGATTCGTATTATTGGATTTTGGTCGTACCCGCGCTGCTGGTGTCGCTATGGGCGCAGGTGCGTGTGCAATCCACCTTCCGCAAATACGGCAGCATCCCCACCCGCGCCGGCTGGACGGGGGCGTACACCTGCCGCTATTTGCAGCAGCGGGCGGGACTGCAAGTGCCGATCGAGTCGGTGGCGGGCAACGCGACCGATCACTATGATCCCCGCACGGGCGTGATCCGCCTGTCGCAAACGGTCGGCGCGGTCGATTCGGTGATGGCGGTCGGCGTGGCGGCACACGAGACGGGACACGCCATGCAGTACGCCGACGGCTATTTTCCCATCAAAATTCGCGCGGTGATCCTGCCGACGACGCAGATCGCCTCCACCGCCGCTCCCTATTTGTTTCTTCTCGGGCTGCTTTTCAGCATCCCGATTCTGGCCTATCTCGGACTTGCGTTTTATTTCATGGCGGTGCTGTTCCAGTTGGTGACGCTGCCGGTGGAATTCAACGCCAGCGCCCGCGCGATGCGCGCCCTGCGGGACAGCGGCTCGTTTACCGAAGAAGAACTGCGCGGCGTGCGTAAGGTGCTGAGCGCGGCGGCGATGACATATGTCGCCGCGATGCTGGTGTCGCTGATGAGCTTTTTGCGGCTGCTGCTGCTCCTGTCGCGGAGGAACGATCGCCGATGAACACTGCCGAACCGCGCGTGCTGGCGGTGCGCGCCCTGACGCATATCCACCGCGAACAGGGCTATTCCAACATCGTGTTGGATCAGCTTCTGCGGGACGCGGCGCTGTCGCCGCCGGATACCGCGCTGGTGACCCGCCTGATTTACGGCGTCGTCGAGCGCCGCCTGACGCTGGATTACCTGATCGGCGCGTGCTCGTCCGTGCCGATCAGGAAGATGCATCCGCTGGTGGCGGACTGCCTGCGCATCGGCGTGTACCAGCTTCTGTA
>CAJKXG010000181.1 GCA_905203795.1 uncultured Oscillospiraceae bacterium
TATTTGCGCGCGTCGTATCCCACCGACTATCGCGAATCGGTGGAGCGGTACGCGGCGCAATATGCGCTCGAGCCGTCGCTGCTGTTTGCCGTCATCCGCACCGAAAGCGGGTTCGACCCGCAGGCGGTGTCCTCGGCGGGGGCGCGCGGGCTGATGCAGCTCAAGCCCTCCACGCTGGATTGGGCGCGTATGCGGCAGTCGGCGGAGCCGCTGGACGCGGATGTGCTGTTCGATCCGGATACCAACATTTGCTACGGCGCGTATGTGCTGACGCTGCTCGGCGAACTGTTTGAAAATGAGGACACCGTGCTGGCGGCGTACAACGCGGGACTGGGCAATGTGCAGAAGTGGCTGGGGGACAGCCGCTATTCGAGCGACGGGGTGACGCTGCACACCATCCCGTATGAGGAAACACGACAATATGTCACCCGCGTGCGGGACGCGCAGGCGGTATATCAAGAATTGCTGAAGAATTAGGAGGACTGAATATGTCAGAAAAAACAGCGGCGGAGATGCTCCGCGAGACGCTTTGCTACAAGCCGACCAATGCCGCGCTGAAGCTGTCGGAGGCGGAAATCGGAGACGCAGACGCGTACAGCGAGACGTACAAGCGCTTTCTCAACACCGCCAAGACCGAGCGGGAAGTGGTGATCGAAGCAGTGCGTATGGCGGAGGAGAACGGGTTTGTGCCCTTCGACCGCACCGCCAAACTGAAACCCGGCGACCGCGTGTATGTCAACAATCGCGGCAAGGCGCTGCTGCTGGCGGTGATCGGCAGCCGTCCGATCACCGACGGCGTATCCATCGCGGCGGCGCACATCGATTCGCCGCGTCTGGATATGAAGCCCAATCCGCTGTATGAGGACGGCGGATTCGCGTACCTCGATACGCATTATTACGGCGGCATCAAAAAATATCAGTGGGGGGCGATCCCGCTGGCACTGCACGGCGTGGTCGTGCGCCGCGACGGCACGGTCGTGCCGGTGCGCGTCGGGGAGGATGCGGACGATCCCGTGTTCTGCGTGACCGATCTGCTGCCGCATTTGGCGACCGAGCAGATGAAACGCCCCGCGAACGAGATCATTCGCGGCGAGGATCTCAACATCCTCATCGGTTCGCGCCCGTTCCGCGAGGACGACGCGAGCGAAGCGGTCAAGCTGAATATCCTGCGCCTGCTGAACGAGAAATACGGCATCGTGGAAGCGGATTTTCTGTCTGCCGAGCTGGAAGCCGTGCCCGCGTTCGGCGCACGGGATCTGGGTTTCGATCGCAGTATGATCGGTGCATACGGGCATGACGACCGCGTGTGCGCGTATCCGGCGTTGACGGCACTGCTTTCGCTGGACACGCCCGCTTACACGGCGGTGACCATGCTGGCGGGCAAGGAGGAGATCGGCTCGGAGGGCAACACCGGCACGCAGTCGGCGTATTTCCCGTATTTCATCGCCGATCTTGCCGCCGCGTTCGGCGCGGAGGGACGGCATGTGCTGTCGCATTCGATCTGCCTGTCGGCGGACGTCAACGTGGCGTTCGACCCGATTTATGCGGACGTGGTGGAGAGCCGCAACTGTGCCCGTCTCAATCAGGGCGTGGTGCTGACCAAGTACACCGGTTCGCGCGGCAAATCCGGCACATCGGATGCGTCCGCCGAGTTGATGGGGCAGTTCCGCCGCATCATGGACGACGGCGACGTGATCTGGCAGATCGGCGAGCTGGGCAAGGTGGACGCCGGCGGCGGCGGCACGGTGGCAATGTATATCGCCAACCACAATGTGGATACCGTCGATCTCGGCGTGCCCGTGCTGTCGATGCACGCGCCGTTCGAGGTGGTGTCCAAGCTGGACGTGTATATGGCGCACAAAGCCTTTGCGGCGTTGCTGAACAGAAAATAAGATAAATAGACAAAAGCTGCGGCAATGAAAATTTTTGCCGCAGCTTTTTATAATAATTGACATTTTCTTTCTGCTGTACTATAATAAAATTATACAACTGTTCACAAGATTTCGGATGTGTCCGCCCAAAGGAGAAGCGTATGGAAGCGATTGAGCTGCTTAAAAACATTCAGCAAAACATGTCCAAAACCGTGATTGGCAAGGAGAATGTCACCGTACTGCTGCTGGTGTCGCTGCTTTGCAAGGGTCACGTTTTGATCGAAGATATCCCCGGTCTCGGCAAAACCACCATTGTCGAAAGTCTGGCGCATTCCATTGATTGCACGTTTCGCCGCATCCAGTTCACGCCGGATGTACTGCCGTCCGACATCACAGGTTTTTCTGTCTATGACATGCAATCGGGCGAGCGGCGCTTTCAAAAGGGCGCGGTGATGGGGCAGATCGTGCTCGCGGATGAGATCAACCGCACCAGCCCCAAAACGCAGTCCGCATTGCTCGAGGTGATGCAGGAAAATCAGATCACCGTCGACGGCGTGACGCTGCCGATGCCGCAGCCGTTTATGGTGCTGGCCACGCAAAATCCCATCGAATTCACCGGCACTTATCCACTGCCGGAAGCGCAGATGGATCGCTTCCTGATGCGCGTCCGCATCGGCTATCCCTCCCGCCGGCAGGAGATCGAGATCATGAACCGCCATTTCAGCGACGGCGCGCTGTTGCCCAAAGATTTGCAGGCGGTCGCGTCGGCAGACGATGTGATCGCGCTGCAAACGGCGGTGGACGAAATCCGATGCGCCGACGAGGTGCTCGAATATATCATGGATCTGGTGGAGGCGACGCGGCAGCATGCCGATGTGTTGATCGGCGTCAGTCCGCGCGGCTCGATCGGGCTGTTGCATGCCGCCAAAGCGCTCGCGCTGCTCAGCCGCCGCGACTATGTCACGCCGGACGATGTGAAGCGGATGGCGAAGCCCGTGCTGGCGCATCGTCTGGTACTGCGCCCGCAGGTCGCCGCCAACCGCTATGCGGCGGAAGCCATCATCGACGATGTGCTGAAATCCGTGTCCATTCCGCTGGTCGTATGAGACGGACCGGCATTGGTTATGCGGTGTTGACCGCCGCCCTGCTGACGGCGGCTCTGCTGCTGGAATATCCGCTTTGCTGGTTTGGCTTTTTCTGCCTGACCGGCTTGGCGGTGTTGTCTTTTTTGCTTCTGTTGTTCGCGCGGCGGCGGGTGTCTGTCAGCGACGGGGACGCGATGCTGTATGCCGAACAAAACGAAAAAACGGCGGTGGAATTGCAGGTGCGCAACCCCTCGATTTTGCCGATCGGCGGTGTTATGCTGCGGCTGTTGAACGCCCGCGTCACAGTCGTCGTCCCGCCGCGCAAGCGGGTCACGTGTTCGGTGCGGCTGACCTTCCCGCACACCGGCGTGCAGACGCTGACTTCGGCGTCCGCGCGGGTGAGCGACATGCTGGGGCTGTTTTCGCTGCCGCTGCGCCGCGACCGTGTGAGTATCGGCGGCGGTGTGACCGTGCTGCCGCAGGTGCCGGTCGTGGACA
>CAJKXG010000182.1 GCA_905203795.1 uncultured Oscillospiraceae bacterium
AGTTGTTTCAGGTACTGTATACCCCGGTGCGCATTGAGACTGTCACGGCTTACAGCGTGTATGACACCGTCGAAACGCAGGCAATTGCCATCCGTCAGGAAACCAAGATTGCGGATACGTCGAACGGCGGATATCTGTATTATGAGATCGAAAACGGCAGCCGTGTGGCGAACGGCGGCACGATTGCGCGGGTTTTTCGCGACGAGCATACTGCGGATGTGCGGCGTCAGTTGGAATTGGTGGAAAGCGAGATCGCGCTGCTGCAAAATGTGGAACAGCAGGGGACAAACAGCCGTGTCAATCTGGATGCCATCAATAAGCAGTTGGCGATGAAGGTCGAACAACTGGCGAAAACCGTGCATGAACCGTCGACTGCGGATCTGCGTGATTTGCGGTCCAATCTGTTGGCATTGATGAACAAACGGCAGATCACGGTGGGAAAGGTGACAACATTTGGCGATCAGATTGCCTCTTTGACGGCAGAACGCGACCGTTTGTCCGCGCAGGCATCCGCACCGCTGTCAACCGTAACGTCTCCGACAGCCGGCTTTTTTGTCAATTCGGTGGACGGCTATGAAGGCATGCTAACGACAGAACAGATCCATTCGCTGACGGTAGAACAGATCAACGACGCGCTCAACAGCCACCCCACTGTGCCATCCGGCTACATCGGCAAGGTGGCGAGCGACTACACATGGTATCTCGCCTGTGTGGTGCCGCAGGAACGGGTGACTACGCTGAAAATCGGTCAAAAACTGAAGATACTGTTGCCTTTTGTATCCGGCGATACGATCGAGGTGACGGTTACTACGCTGAATAAAAAGACCGACGGACAGGCGGCGCTGGTGCTCGAATGTTCGGAAATGTCGCAGGCGCTGTCCGGCATCCGTGTTGAGCCGGTGCAGCTATTGCTGAAGGAATACAGCGGGTTGCGCGTGCCGGATGATGCGCTGCAATTCAATAAAAATAACGAGCCGGGCGTGTATGTGCGCGTGGGCACAATTATGCAGTTTAAGCATGTGAACATCCTGTATCACAGCGAAAACGACGGGTATTCTATTTGCGAAATCAAGGAAGATGCGGCGCAAACCGATTATTTGCGGTTGTACGACGATATCGTGATCGGAGGTAAAGAGATGTATGACGGAAAAGTTATCGATTGAGGAAGCGCGGCTGGTAGCGGATAATCTGGCGCGTGTACGCACCGCCATTGCCGACGCCTGCGCGGTCAGCGGTCGGAAGGAAGACGAAGTCACGCTGATGGCGGTCACCAAAACGGTATCGGCGGAAAAAATCAACGCGGCGATTGCTGCCGGTGTCACCGATATCGGTGAAAATCGGGTGCAGGAATACCTGCAAAAACGTGAGGCTCTGTTGCTGGACGGCGTGCGTACACATTTGATCGGACATCTGCAAACCAATAAAGTGGAAAAAATTATCGGGACAGTGGATATGATTCAATCGGTGGACAGCGTGCGCCTGGCGCGCGCTCTTGATGCGGCGGCGGCCAAAAAGGGCATTGTATGTGATGTGCTGGTGGAAGTCAATGCCGGCGGAGAGGAAACCAAATCCGGCGTCTCACCGAGCGAAGCCATTGATTTTGTGGAAAATTTGTGTGAATTTTCGGCGCTTCGCGTGCGTGGATTGATGACAGTACCCCCTATTTCCGATACAGAATACGAAAAAAGACGATATTTTTCAATTCTTCGCAAACTCTTTGTTGACATACGGGACAAAAAAAGCGATAATAGGAGTATGGACATTCTCTCCATGGGCATGTCTGCCGATTTTCGGGAAGCCATCCTGGAGGGCGCGACAATGGTGCGTGTCGGTTCGGCTATATTTGGGCAACGTCAGTACAATACTATATAGGAGGTCATATTCATGAGCTTTTTGGACAAATTGAGGGATTTGATGGGTAATCCCGATGACGATGCGGATTATGTGGAAGAAGAGGACAACATGGATTTTGTGACAAAAGGTGAAAACATCGACGATGCGCCGCAGACAGAAGCGGTAAAGCGCAATAACAAAGTGGTCAACATCCATGCCACGGCGCAGCTGCAGGTGGTGCTCGTGAAACCGGAGCGGTTTGACGATGCCAGCACCGTGGCGGATCATCTCAACGCCAAACGCACGGTGGTGTTGAATCTGGAGTCTGCCAACAAGGATGTGGCGCGTCGGATTCTGGACTTTTTGAGCGGCGTCGCCTATGCCAATGATGGTCAGATTAAGAAGGTCGCCAACTGCACCTTCATTATTACGCCGTATAACGTGGGCATCATGGGCGATTTGCTGGACGAACTGGAGAACAATGGGCTCTATTTCTGAGGATAGCTTACTCAAGGCGCGTATTAAAGACGCGGCAGAGCTCTGTGAGCGGCGGGATATCCCGTGTTTTTTGGGCTTTTTGGATGAGCGTCAGCGGGCAGCCGCCGAGGGAATGCTGCGTTCTCATCGGCAGATAGCGCATCGCTTTTTCGGTGGTCATCCCGAGGCGGAACGCACCTTGCTCGGTTTGTTCCCGCCCTATATGGAAGAATCGGACGATGCCGTTTTTCCGTTGACCGCGGTCGGGTTTTCCTTTCGCGGTGCGCTGACACATCGGGATTTTCTCGGTGCGATCCTCGCCTGTGAGATAAAGCGGGAAAAGATCGGAGATATCCTGTGCGGCGATGGCATTGCCGTGGTGTTTGCGGATGAGAAGATCGCCCCGTTTCTGGCGGAACAGTTGGAAAAGGTGGGGAATGTAGGGGTGACCGTGCAGTTGCCGTATGACGGTGCGTTACCCGCCGCACACACCTTTCGCGATATCCGCGACACGGTAGCGTCGCCGCGATTGGATGCGCTGGTGCGGGTGTGTATCGGTGCATCGCGTGAAGAGGCGGCACGCCGTATTGTGGCGGGACTGGTGGCGCGCAATCATCAGCCGTGTTTGTCTGCGTCCGCCGAGGTGCGGGAAGGCGATGTTTTGTCCATTCGGGGAGAAGGACGGTTTCGGGTGGAAACGCTCGGACCGCTTACCCGCAAGGGACGATTGAATATTTTAGTAAAAAAATACGTTTGAATAGGGGGTCTATCGGTGCTGACAGCGGAAGATATTCGTTCTGCGGAACTGACAAAGGTGCTCGGCGGCTACAAAACGTCGGAGGTCGATGATTTTCTCGATCAGTGCGCAGATACAGTGGCGGCGCTCAACGAAGAGAAAAACGGTTTGAACAAGAAACTGGAAATTCTGGCGGATAAGCTGCTTGAGTATCGCAATGACGAGGACAGCATTCGCACGGCTTTGCTCAGCGCACAGCGCTTGGGGGATACCATTGTGCGCGAGGCGAACCAAAAATCCTCGCTGGCGATGGAGGATGCCAATATTCGTGCGGAGAAGATCATTGAAGACGCCGAAAAAAAGGCTGCTTCGATTGTCGAAGAAGCCCGCGGCAACATT
>CAJKXG010000183.1 GCA_905203795.1 uncultured Oscillospiraceae bacterium
AATAGTGCGGAACAGAGATGATCACGGCGTCGATCAAGCCGGAGTCCATCATATCTTCCGCTTTTTCAAAGCGGGCGATGTCCTCGCCGAAGGTTTCCCGCACCCAGTCCAGTCGGGCGGGGTTGATATCGCACACAGCCGTGAGCTGCATATTGTTCACGCGGCCGTTGCAGAGGTTATCCGTGTGGTGAGAACCGATGTTACCGATACCGATGATGCCGATGCGTACCTTTTCCATCCTAGTGGCCCCCTTATTCTTTTACAAAACGATATTTATTTTCCTGCAGACGATAGCCTGTTTGCTGTAACGTGGTTTTCAGCGCGTTGGCCGCATACGCGAACGCGGTGCGATTGTCGGTAAAGCGATGGTGTTTGCGGATCGCCGCGCCGCCGTCCTCTTCCAATTGCGCCAGCCCGACGAATTGCAGCAGATGCGGCTCCAACGACAGGACAACGGTGGCGTCCTCGCCCGCGATCGTGCGCAGCAGCGCCGCGATCTGCCCTTCTCCTTCGCCGACGGGTGCGACCGTGCCGTCCGCGTAGTAGGCGTCTTTCATATGGTAATAGGTGATGTACGGTCGCAGCAGCGCGAACGCCTCCTGTGCGTTTTCGCCGCACTGGATAAAGTTGGCGGGGTCGTAAACGCAGCCGAGTCGGCTGCCGAATTGGCGGAACAGCTCGAGACAGTATGCCGCGCGGTCGCCGTAGATGGCTTTTTCGTTTTCATGGCAGCAGTACACGCCCGCCTGCTCGGCGGCCGTCAGCATGGTTTCCATGCGTTCAAACACGATGTCGCGGCATTCCTCGTGCGGGCGACCGTCGAGGAAAAAGCTGAACATGCGGAAATAGCGTGCACCGAGAATATCGGCGACCTCCAGCGTGCGTTTCATCGCTTCCAAGTGCGGCTCAAATGGGTCGCTTACCTTGATCTTGCCGTAGGGCGAGCCGATCGCGGAGACGGCGATGCCCGCGTCGTCCAGCCGCCGCCGTATCTCGCGCGCTTCTGCGGCGGTGACCTGTCCGATGTTTTTGCCGTCCACACCGCGGATTTCCATGGCATGGATGTCCGCCGCCTGAAGTGCCGCGATCTGTCCGTCCAGTGTTTCATCGGCTTCGTCCGAAAAAGCCGAAAGTACGAATTCCATCTGTGTGCCTCCTCACTCGGTCAACGCCATCAGATGGCGGTAACTGATCGCCAGCGATTCAATCGGGTCGCGGTAACAGGTGTCCTGCTCCACCGCCGCCCAGCGCACGCCTGTTTCATCACAAGCGCGGATGATGTCGCGCCAGTTCATGTTGCCTTCGCCGATCTCCGCCATGGCGGGGAAGTGTTTGTCCGGCTCCAGACGGGTGGTCATGTCCTTAAAGTGCACGACATTCATGTGTCCTGCCACTTTGCGGATCCAATCGACGGGGGAAGCGCCGCCCGCCTGTATCCAGTACAGATCGAGGATGAGGTTCACGCCGTTTTGCATAAACAGTTCCGTCATGCCTTCCATCGGCACGCCTTCGGGAAAACGGGTGAATTCAAAGTTGTGGTTGTGGTAGGCAAGGTGCAGCCCGTAGTCTGCCAGCACTTTCGCGCCCTCCACCATCTTGCGGGCAAACGTCATCTGCCCTTCGTACGAATCCCAGTATTCACGGGGCATGCAGCCGACGCCGAGATCGGTCGTGCCGTACAGCCGATGCCGCCGCGCCACTTCCTTCGGGTTGTTCAGCACCTCGTCAAAACCGAGATGCGTCACGCAAATTTTCAGTCCCGCGTCGGCGGTGATGGCGGCGACTTCCTCACACGGGATGGGACCGATGCCGGAAACCTGCACAGCGGTGTAACCGATGTCGCGCAGTTTGCGGCAGGTGTCGCGCAGCCCGTCCGCGGTTTGACAGAGATCGCGCACCGTGTACAATTGCGCGGCGATTTGTTCTTTTTTCATAGACGTTTCTCCTTTGCATCCCTTGTTTCCTTATAAAATAGCATAGCACATCGTTCCGACCCGTGTCAACCTTGGAAAAGGGAAAAATCACCGTTTTTTCGGTGCTTTTTCCCCAAAGAAGTCTTCTCTTTTTTGTTTGTTTTGGAAAATATAACGAAAATCCCCTTGTTCACGTGAACAAGGGGACGGGATTGCACGGGTGGGTGGTTTTTTGAAAAGCGCGGTCAGATCCTCTGCGTTGGAAAATCGCTATGTCACAATCTCCGCGCGGCTGCCGCCGTCGCGCTGCTTGGTGACGACGATCTGGCGGTCGATGCGGTCGCGCAGTTCGCCGACATGGGAGATGATGCCGACCAGCCGTCCGCTTTCGGTCAAGCCGGTGAGGGCGCGTATCGCCTGTTCCAGCGATTCTTCGTCCAGCGAGCCGAAGCCTTCATCCACAAACATGGCGTCCAGTTGGATGCCGCCCGCCGAGGATTGGATCTCGTCCGACAGTCCCAGCGCCAGCGACAGTGACGCTTTGAAGGATTCACCGCCGGAGAGGGTCTTGACACTGCGCCGCGTGCCGTTATAGTGGTCGATGACGCACAGATCCAGCCCGCTTTGGGAGCGCACATCCGCCGCTTCCCGCTGGCGTTCCAGCTCGTATTGCCCGCCCGTCATCACAAGAAAACGACGGTTGGCGCGCCGGAGGACGCGTTCAAACAGCGTCATCTGCATATAGGTTTCCAGCATGACCTTTTCTTTGCCGGCGACCGTGCCGTTGGCGGTGTTGGAGAGGGCGCGCAGCCAACGCAGCCGCCCTTCCGCCTCATCCAGCGCGCGGCTTTGTGTCTGCATGTTTGCGAGCGCCGCGCGGTTGGTGTGCAGGCGGGTATATAGCTGCCGCTGTGCCTGTTCCCGCTCGGCGAGGCGCGTGCTCAGCGCCGCGTGCCGCTGCCGCGCCGCTTCTTCATCAATGGGCGCGCGCTTGCCCAGTTGTTCCCGCAACGAGCGGCATTCGCCCTCGCACGCCGCCAGTTCGCTTTTGCCGGATTCCCAGCGGGTGCGTGCCGTTTCCAATGCCGTTTGCAGCGCTTTTTCCTGCTTTTGAAGGGCAGCCAGTGCCGCGTCCGCCGCCTGTTGATCGGAATAAGGCAGGTTTTTCGCCAACTCCGCAAGCGCGGCTTCTATGTGCTGCACGTCGCGTTCCAGTGCCGCGGCAGCAGCGCTGTCGTCCGCCAGCGGCTGCTGACATGCGTCGATGCGGGCTTTGAGCGCGGGCAGTTCCTGCGTTTCCAGTTGCGTCAGCCGCTCGATACGGGCGTCTTCCTCCTGCAAAGCCGCCGTCACCTCTGCGAGGGCGGCGGTCGTCTCGGATTCGGCGGCGAGGATCGCGGCGTTCAGCCGTTCCACTGTTTTCGCCGCGTCCGGCTCCGGCAGGATCGCCGCCAGACGGTGCACTTCCTCCGCCTTGGCGTCCCGACTGCCGCACAATTGTCCGGCGCGCACGCTGCACGCTTC
>CAJKXG010000184.1 GCA_905203795.1 uncultured Oscillospiraceae bacterium
TGCATCGACGCCGCAATTGCGACCGCGCTGGTGTCCGAACCGCCGCGCCCCAGTGTCGTGATATCCTCATGCTTGTTCAGCCCCTGGAAGCCCGCGACGATCACGATGCGCTTTTTGTCCAGTTCGGTGCGGATGCGCTCGGCATCCACCCGCTTGATGCGCGCGGCGGAATAGGTGGAATTGGTCAGGAAACCCGCCTGCCAGCCGAGCAGCGACACCGCCGGAAAGCCCAGCTTGCGAATCGCCATTGCCAGCAGCGAGATCGAAATCTGCTCGCCCGCCGCCATCAGCATATCCATTTCGCGCTTGCTGGGCGCATCGTCGATCTCATGCGCCTTGGCGATCAGATCGTCGGTGGTGTCGCCCTGTGCGGACACGACCACCACGACGTCGTTGCCCTCGCTGTACTTCTGCGTCACAATGCGTGCCACATTAAACAGCCGCTCCGTATTGGCGACCGAGCTGCCGCCGAATTTTTGCACTACCAACATAAAAACAGTCCTCCGTATCGTGAATTCATAGCACCCGTAACTTTATGCGCGGATATCCGCTTCCGACACCCACTGCACTTCTGCGCCGCGCGCGTCGCAATCGAGCAGCCGCACCTGCCAGCCGGTCAAGCCCGCATCCGCCAGCCGCACCGCCGCACGTTCTGCGAAATCGGTGTTGTCGCTGTCGATGATGGCAAGGATGGACGGTCCCGCACCGCTGATGAACACGGCGTACGCATCCAGCGCATAGGCGGTGTAGAACACCTGCTCTGCGCCCGGGATCAGCGGGAACCGATACGACTGATGCAACCGATCCTGCGCCGCCACCCGCAGATTATGCAAACTGCCGGAAAACAGCGATGCCGTCATCAGCGCCGCGCGGGACAGGTTATATACCGCGTCCTGCCGCGTCACCTGCGCGGGCAGCAGTCCGCGCGCGACTTCGGTTTTCAGCTCAAAATCGGGGATAAACACCGCAAACCGAATGCGGCGGGACACCGGCACGCTCACCGTGTGCACGCGACCGCCGTCCATCACCGCCGTCACCAGCCCGCCGAGCAGGGCGGGCGCGATGTTGTCGGGATGTCCCTCCAGCTCCGCCGCGAGATCGCACAAATCGTCCTTTGCCAGCGGACTGCCCATCAGCGTATTCGCGCCGAGCAGCCCCGCCACCAGACACGCCGACGAGCTGCCCAGCCCGCGCGTCATCGGAATGTTGTTCTCCTGCAAAATGCGTAGCCCGCGGAAGGGATGCCCGCACCGCTCGTACAGCAGCTTGGCGGTCGCATAGATCATATTGCTTTCGTCGGTGGGGATGGGCGTCTGATCCAGCGCCTCAATACGGCAGCCGTCCGCTTCTTCCATCCACACGCGGTTGTACAGCGTCAGCGCCAGCCCCAGCGCGTCAAAACCCGCGCCGAGGTTCGCGCTGGACGCGGGGGTGGAAATCCGTATCATGCCGCGTCCCTCACATATCCGCGATACGTACGCGGTTGATCACCGACAGCCCCGACGCATCCAGCTTATCGTTCAGCGCGCCCTCTGTCAGCACCGGCGTGACGAACGCCAACTCGCCCGCAGACACATTGTCCGCCTGCACAAACCGCACATCGCCGAATGCCGCCGCGATCTTCGCCGCCGCGCCGTCCTCGTCGCGCACGCGCACCAGTTCGGACAATTCGCCCTCGGTGTAATCCACCACATAATCCGCCGCGCCGCGCTCCCAGAACAGGTACTTGCGCGCGCCCAGATGCTTCACCTCGTCGATGACGTCCGCCACCACGGCACTGGCAGTGGGCAGCTTGCCCGCACCGCGTCCGTAGAACACCACATCGCCGATCGCGTCGCCGCGCACCATGATGCCGTTGAACACGTCGTTTACATCGGACAACAGGCTGGATTTCGGCAGGATCATCGGCGCGACAAGACAATACAGCTTGCCGTCGGGACGCTTGATCGCGCGCCCGATCAGCTTGATCACACCGTCCAGCGCGTCGGCGTAGGACACATCCGCCAGCGAAATATGCGTGATGCCGTCGGTGTGCACCTGTTCGGGGAACACATGCCGCCCAAACGCCAGCGACGCCAGAATGCAGATCTTGCGGCACGCGTCGTGCCCCTCGACATCGGCGGCGGGGTTGCGCTCAGCATAGCCGAGCTGCTGCGCCAGCGCCAGCGCGTCCTCAAACGACATCTGATCCTCGATCATGCGCGTGAGCATGAAGTTGGTGGTGCCGTTGAGGATACCGGCGATCTCGTACACCTCGTTCGCCGCAAGGCACTGGTCGATCGGACGCAAAATCGGGATGCCGCCGCCCACACTCGCTTCAAACAGGAAATTGAGGTTGTTCTCCCGCGCGATCTCCAACAACTCATCGCCCTTGGCGGCAACCAGTTCTTTATTGGAAGTGACGACGCTCTTGCCCGCCGTCAGGCAGCTTTTCACAAACTCATACGCCGGATGCAAACCGCCCATCGTTTCCACGACGATGCGGATTTCCGGATCGTTCAGAATGTCGTCGAAATTTTTGGTGAACAGATCGGCGTAGGGCAGATCGGGAAACTCGCGCAAGTCCAAAATGCGGCGGATCTCGATCGTATCCCCCGCCTTGTGCGCGATGCTCGCCGCATTTTTGCGCAGCACCTCCGCCACGCCGGAGCCCACCACGCCGTGCCCCAGAATCGCCATATATATCATAGGAAATCCCATCCTTTCATTCGTTGTTGATGCGCAGGATCTTCTGTACGCCGTCTAGTGCGCCGAGCGACCCCACAAATTCGTCCGCCGACTCGTGCAGGCGGTCGATCCGCGCCGACACCGACACGGTCGCCACACCGTCGGCGGGAATGTTTTGGTTGACGGTCAAAATGTTCGCCCCCGCGTCCGCAAACGCCGTCAGCACCGCCGACAGCACCCCCGGACGGTCGAGCAGCAGCAGATGCACTGTCAGCAGGCTGCCACTCTGCGCGGCGTCGTAGGGAAACACCGCGTCTTTATACTTATAAAACGCGCTGCGGGAGATCTCCGCCATACGCGCTGCCTGCGCCGCCGAATCCGCTGTGCCGGAGGACAGCAGCAGCTTCGCCTCCAGCACCCGCTCATACACCTCCGGCAGCACCGACGCATCTACCAGCAGCAGGCGCGATTTGCCCTGTATCTTTTCCATAGCGGCACACCCTTTCTCACGTTTTCACGAAAGATGTCCGCGAATCGCGAACGATTGTATCGCTGTGACATACACTATACCATGCCGCGCCCCCTGTTGCAAGGGGTAATTGTGCCGATTTTTCCCACCCCGTTCGCACACTTTTCGCTTATTCCGACGAATGCAGCGAGTTGGCGACCGCCGCGAACTGCGCGAGTGTGAGCTGTTCCGCCCGCGCGGTGGGGGGCACGCTTGCCGCATCCATCCCCGCCGCCACCGCATCCTTGG
>CAJKXG010000185.1 GCA_905203795.1 uncultured Oscillospiraceae bacterium
ACCATCTCGACCGCGGCTATGAGGCGCTGGAGGACTGCCTGTCGGCAGTGGGGGCGGCGGTGCGCAGGATCGGCTGAGAGAAAGGACGGAAAACAGCATGGCAAACACGGCGAAAACGGCGAAAACCGGCAGCCGCCCGATCAAAAAACGGCGGCGGATGAACCGGGTTTATACCATGCTGTTCTTGCTGGCGGCGATCGCGGTGATGGTGGTCGCCACACTGTTGATGCGCGGCGCATGGAAGTCCGCCGTCAACGGCACGGGTAATACTCCCGCGACGACGGGCGACGATACGTCCTCTGTCGGCGTGTTCGGCATCGAAAAGGTGATCGTCACCGGCGATACCCGCTACGACCCCGACGCGATCATACAAGCGAGCGGTCTGTATGTGGGGCAGAGCGTGTGGTCGGTGGACAAAAAAGCGGCGGCGGAGAATATTTTGGCGACTTTTCCGTACGTGGAAACCGCCGTGGTGTCCAATCAAAGCTACAGTGTACTGGAAATCGCGCTGACCGAGACAGAGCCGATCGGTGCCATGTACGCAAACGGGCAGTGGCTGGTGGTCGGCACGAACGGCAAAGCGCTGGAAACACTGCCGTTGGAGGGCGATCGCCCGATGCGCTATCTCTATTTCAAAGGCGCCGTCCCGTTGACGGGCGAGTTGGGCAAGCCTGCCATGGCGGAACGCGATTTTTCCATCGTACAGCGGCTGTTGGCGGCATTTGCAACGTACAAACTCGCCGGTGTGGGCGAGATCGACCTCACGAATAAAAGCGACATCACGCTGAACTGGAACAACCGCATCACCATCCGTTTGGGCGGCGACGGCAATCTGGAGCACGAGATCGGCGTGGTGGTGAGCGCGCTGCCCGGTATCGAACAGCAATACGGCGAAACGGCGATGGGGCAATTGGATGTGAGCGGATTTTCCGGTGCGGACGGCAGCCAGCGGGCGGTGTATACGCCTGCGGAACTGCTCGGCGGCACGACTGCGACCACGACAGCGCCGGATACGGCGACGGGCAGCACGACAGCCCCCGCCTAAAAGCAGTCGAATCAACGCGTCTTTTGACAAATATCGGCACGTTCAGAAAAAATTTTCATTTTTCTGCGCAAGAATTGCAGAATGGGTGTTGAATTTATTTTCGACACATGATAGAATAAGATATAAAAATATAGTGGAGCAAGGAGCGGCGGGCGGTCGCTGTTTTCACGGGCAGGAATAATATCGGTGGGAGGACGTTCGTATGGGCTTTCAATTTGAAGACGATGTTGTGGAAGGCGTGCAGATCAAGGTAGTCGGTGTCGGCGGCGGCGGCGGAAACGCAGTCAGCCGTATGGTGCGCTCCGGTGTGGCAGGCGTGGAATTTGTGGCGGTCAATACGGACTATCAGGCGTTGCTGGCTTCGCCGGCGACGACGAAGATCCAGATCGGCAACAAATTGACGCGCGGTCTCGGTGCGGGCGGCAACCCCGAAAAGGGACAGCGCGCCGCAGAGGAAAGCCATGACGAGATCGTCAACGCGCTCAAGGGCGCGGACATGGTGTTTATCACCGCCGGCATGGGCGGCGGCACCGGCACGGGCGCCGCACCTGTGGTGGCGGAGATTGCCCGCGATATGGGCATCCTCACGGTGGGTATCGTGACGAAACCGTTTTTGTTTGAGGGTCGCAAGCGCATGGAGCAGGCCGAGGCGGGCATCGCCAGCCTGCGCGAGCATGTGGACAGCCTGATCGTGATCCCCAATGAGCGGCTGAAGCAGATGGGCGATCAGAAGATCACGCTGGTCAACGCGTTTGAGATGGCGGACAGCGTGCTGCTGCAAGGTGTGCAGAGCATTTCCCGTCTGATCACGGTGCAGGCGATGGTCAACCTCGACTTCGCCGATGTCTGCACTGTCATGAAGGACGCGGGCTATGCGCACATGGGTATCGGTCACGCGGAGGGCAAGGAGAAGGCGCAGCTTGCGGCGCAGGCGGCGATCGCCAGTCCGTTGCTCGAGACGACGATCGACGGCGCGCGCGGTGTGATTATCAACATCACCGCGTCGGTGGATATCGATATGGACGATGTGGATACGGCGTCGTCGATGATCTCGCGCGCGGTGCATCCCGATGCGACCATCATCTGGGGCGTGGCGCTGGATGAGTCGATGAACGACGAAATGGATGTGACAGTGATCGCGACCGGTTTCGAGATGAAAAACGGCGATTCGGCGGCAAGCACCGCGGACAAGTCCTCGTCGGAAGCGGATATAATGGACGATGACGGGGATTATCTGTCGCTCCTCAGCATTCTGCGCAATAAAAAAGACCAGCAATAATCGAAACGGCAGGGGGCGAGCGCTATCCGGAAACGGTTACGCCCGCCCCTTTTCATTGTAGGAGCATAACGGAGGAAACGGCATGATCATTTTCGGGATTGACCCCGGCTACGCCATTGTGGGCTGGGGTGTGGTGCGGTATGTGGGCACACGGTTCACACCGCTTGCCTTCGGCGCGGTGACTACCCCCGCCGAGATGCCGTTTTCCGACCGTTTGGTGCGCATCCACGCAGAAATTTCGATGCTGCTTGCGCAGCATCGTCCCGATGCGGTGGCGGTGGAAAAGCTGTATTTTAAAAACAACCAAAAGACGGCGATCGACGTGGCGGAGGCGCGCGGGGTGATCCTGCTCGCTATCCGGCAAAGCGGCGTGCCGTTGTACGAATACACCCCCTTGCAGGTGAAAAGTGCCGTCACCGGCTTCGGGCGGGCGGAAAAGCCGCAGGTGATGGAAATGACCCGCCGCTTGCTCGGACTGCGGGAAGTGCCGCGTCCGGATGACACGGCAGACGCGCTCGCCATTGCCATCTGCCACGGGCAGATGGGCGGCACTGCGCTCAAACGCCGCATCGTCGGCGGATTCCGATGAGCAAATCCCCATGAGAGGAATGGTTACACATGCTGTATAGTATACGCGGCACGCTGCTCGTGCTGGAGCCTGCAATGGCGGTGCTGGAATGCGGCGGGGTCGGGTTTCGCTGCCGCATCACGATCAACACCGCGCGCCAACTCCCCTCGGTGGGCGAGGAGGCGATGCTGTACACGATCATGAACGTGCGGGAGGACGCGATTGAGCTGTTCGGCTTTGCCGATCGTGCCGAACTGCGCTGTTTTCAGCAGTTGACGGCGGTGACAGGGGTCGGTCCGAAGGTCGGCATTGCGATTTTGTCGGAGTTGTCGCCTGAAAAGGTGGCGCTGGCGGTGTCGGCGGGCGACTATAAGGCGCTCACCCGCGCGGCGGGCGTGGGTCCCAAGCTGGCGCAGCGCATTGTGTTGGAACTGAAGGATAAAGTGAAGGCGACCCAGACCGCCGCTGTGTCCGGCGGCGGGGTGGACACGGGTGTGCCGTCGGCGGCGGGACATGCCGCCGAGGCGGTGG
>CAJKXG010000186.1 GCA_905203795.1 uncultured Oscillospiraceae bacterium
GTAAATCAAGCAACCAGACGATCTCCCAAAGAAGCGAGAGCCACGTTGGAACAGCTTCGTACCAATGGTCTGATCACGGAGGAAGAATACCAGAGCAAGAAAATACAACTTTGAGGTGGGATTAGTATGACCGGTTTTGACAGAATGAAACTACCCCTGATTATCGTAACGATTGTTGCCGCTGTGTCGTGTTTTTTTGGATCGCTCGTAATGTTCTTCGGTTTGAGAGGATGTATTATCACCATTATTCCGAGTATATTGTTTATTCTCTTTCTTCTCACCGCTAATAAAACGCCTAATATTCGCTTTATTCTGTTAGCATCGCTTCTTTTCACCGCTTTTTTATATTTGGGGTGTATCTATCAATATGCAACAAGATGGGCTATGCTGAATATTTTCCTCTATGACTTATTGGATAACTTGCATCAACTATGTCAGACAGGCGCCATTATTTATACGGTATGCTTTGTGTTGCTGATACCGGTAATGGTGGATGTGATCGCAAAGTTTCGCTTTTACAAATTATCACGTGTGTTGCTGGCTCTATTGGTACTGTGTGCAATATTCGGCTTATATTTTTCATCGGCAACACTAGATCGCCCCCCAATTAATATTTTTTCTGTACTGATGCCTCTATGCTTCTTGGTATTCTACTGTCAATGCGTGAGGAAACCTGTGATCTCCTTTTCTAAAAAGCCGATTCCGCCCACTGCCGATATTCCAAAGGGGCTAACCAGTCTGAAAAATCAATGCGACATGGGGCTGATCTCCCGCGAGGACTATGACCGCTTACGCGAGGAAGTGCTAAACAGCATCTGACGGACGCACTCACCGCCCGCCGAAAATGCCGCCCAGTACGCTGCCGCGGCGACGGGGTGAGCGATCGCAGACAGCGGCAGGGCGGCTGACCAAAATCGCCTCTTCCCCGATCACCTCG
The DNA here is from genome assembly GCA_905203795.1 of uncultured Oscillospiraceae bacterium. GTDB lineage: Bacteria > Bacillota > Clostridia > Oscillospirales > Acutalibacteraceae > CAJKXG01. The sequence goes on from CAJKXG010000186.1 coordinate 938, forward strand.
ATCTCCTTCCACGGGATCACGATGTCGTCCTCGCTGCCCATCAAACCGAAGCATTTGGGGCGTCCGTGCAGCACAATGGACACCAGACACGCGTTGCAGGTGTCCACCTCCACATCGTCCACGCACCCCAGCCGCGTCCCGTCGCAGACGTTAATCACTTCTTTATTGTGTAAATCGGTAATACGACAAAACATAAACGATCGAACCCCTTTCGCTCCATCGTATGCGAAAGGGGTTCGATTTATAACTGCTTCTTGATGCGTTCCAGCGCTCCTTTTTCCAGACGGCTGACCTGCGCCTGACTGATCCCGATCTCCGCCGACACCTCGATCTGGGTCATACCCTTGAAAAACCGCAGGTTGAGAATGCGCTTTTCGCGGTCGCTCAGCGCGCAGATGGCTTCCTTGAGCGCGATTTCATCCAGCCAAGCGCGGTCGTCGTTGTGATCGCCCAACTGATCCATCACATAGATCGTGTCGCCGCCGTCCGCGTACACCGGCTCATACAGGCTGACCGGCTCGACAATAGCTTCCAGCGCGATCACGACTTCCTCCTTGGGCTTATCCAGTTCGCGGGCGATCTCCTCAATCGTCGGCTCGCGCTGCAGGCTGTTCGTCAGCCGTTCCTTGGTCTGCATCGCCCGATACGCCAGATCACGCGCCGAGCGGCTGATGCGCACGCTGTTGTTGTCGCGCAGATAGCGGCGGATCTCACCGATGATCATCGGGACGGCATAAGTGGAAAACCGCACATTTTGCGAAATATCGAAATTGTCAATGGATTTGATCAACCCGATGCACCCCACCTGAAACAGATCGTCGGGGTTTTCGCCGCGCCCGTTGAACCGCTGAACCACGCTGAGCACCAACCGCAAATTGCCGTTCACCAGTTCTTCCCGCGCCTGTCGGTTGCCCGCCCGCATCTCCCGCAGCAGCCGCATTTTCTCCGCCTCACTGAGAACCTTCAGGGAAGCGGTGTTGATTCCGCTCAGCTCCACCTTCTGATACATGCCCGCCACGCCCTTTCCGCTTTCGTTGGAAAGAGTATGACCGCATCGGACGGCGCTCATACAAAAACAGCGGGGATTTCCTCAATTTGGAAATCCCCGCTGTAAGAGCCGTAACACTATGGCAAATAGGCAAGTACCCGCTCATCGCCGGTGTAGCGATACACATCGCGCAACCGGCGGCGCACACGCCCGTCATTGTCCCACCAATCGATCAGCACGCGCACCTCCTCCGGATCGGGCGAATGATAGTACACGTACGAATAGATATCGCAAAACAGCGCCACCATCTCGTTCTCATCCGCGCGCGTCATGCACAACACCACAAACTCCGCCGCCGGACACAGCACCGGCACAGAAACCCCGCGATACGTGATCCAGCGGGTGTATTCCTGAAACATGGTATGATTGGTTTTCACTGCGCCTAAGGAACGCCACGTGTGCAAAAACATCTGCCACTCGGGGAACTGCGGCGTGTAGCCCTCGTGGACAAGCAGACGGGAGCCACCCGACCACGACAACAGCGACTGTTCCGCCGCCATATCCGCCGACAGTTCCCGCGAACGGAATCCCAGTGTTTTCAGCCGCTGTTCGACCTGCATCAGCGAATCGGGCGAGATAACCAAATGAAAATCGGGGTCGCAGCGCAAAGTCGAACACCCGTAAATGGTCTGTGACAAGACCGGACCGCCGATCACGGCGTAAACCACATCAGACAGTGCTTGCAGCATCAGCTCCACCAGTTCGTCGCGCCGCATCAGTTCCAACGAAGTGGCCGTCTTCATAAAGTGCGCCTGCGCAGTGTACGGATTATTGTAGGCCGCCAACAGATGCCAACAACCCCGACGATGCAAATACTCATACAAACTCTCTTCAGTCGGAAAAAGATCGGTTGCCTGCCGCATCGCCGTCAATGCAATCTGCGGAATCAAGGCGTCTCCTCCTTTAAAACACATGATCTATTGATGAGTATACCATAAATTCTCCATTTTGAAAAGAGGGAAACACCTTCATCAATCCCGCGTCAGCGATCGCAGCCAATGTTCACCGTGCATGCGGAGGAAGCAGAGCACTGACTTGAGCGGCTCAACTTCATCAATCCCGCGTCAGCGATCGCAGCCAATGTTCGCCGCGCATACGGAGGAAGCAGAGCGCTGACTTGAGCGGCTCATCAATCTTCATGCACACCAGCACAACCGGCACCGGCAGCTTGAGCCACATCGCCGCAGCCGCCGCCAGCGGCAGCGACGCACCCCACAAACACGCCATTTCCGCCACCAGACAGAAGCGCGTGTCCCCTGCGCCGCGCAGAATCCCGATGATAAACATGGACGACATGGCAACAAAAATCGTGATGACCGCCACCACGTCGATCAGCTCGCGTGCCAACTGCTTGGTGGCTTCGGGAAAATCGTAAAATTCCACCACCATATCCCGCAGCAGCAGGATCAGCCC